>JBPYES010000321.1:0-13598 GCA_051984825.1 Jatrophihabitantaceae bacterium | reverse complement strand
GGCATGCGCGACACCGGCTTTCATACCAAGGCCGTCGAGCGATTGGCGACGGCGTACCAGCCGACGGCGGACGGACTCGTGGTCTGGGATCCACCGGACGGGCAGTGGAGCCGGCCGCCGGCGTTTTGCGACGGCGCAGCCGGGCTGTTGTCGACGGCCGACGACCTGCTGGCATTCGCGCGGATGCTGCTGCGCGGCGGCGATCCCGTGCTGACCGCGGACCAGGTGCGGGAAATGAGCCGCGACCAGCTGAGCGCCGAGCAGCGTGAGTTCGGGTCGGCATTCCTGGACGGGCGCGGCTGGGGCCTTGGGACATCGGTGGTATTGAACGGCCCCTGGGCCGGCGCCATCGGCTGGGACGGTGGGCTCGGCACCTCGTTCCTCGTGCACCCCGAGCGCGACCTCGCGATGATCGTGCTGACCCAGCGGCTGTTCGACACCGCGCAGGCGCCCGCTCTACACACGGACCTGCAGGCCGTCGCCCTCGCCGCGGCCGAGTAATTAGTGCGGTTATCCGTACCGCAACAGAGGAGTTCGCCGCATTACCGTCTTGGCTGCTTGGCCGGAGACTTGCGCAGTCGAAAGCCAATCCCAGGAGGTAATAGTGAGCGCGATCGATGTTAGAGAGGCTGCGGCTGAGCCGACTGCGCGGCCGTGGCGTCCTTTCGTCCACCATTTCGTGGAGATGGTGGTCGCGATGTTCGTCGGGATGGCGGTGCTCGGTTTGGCCATCAAGCCGCTAACCGGTCAGTTCGACGTGTTTCAGCGGACGGACCTGAGCGTGCTGGTCATGGCGACAAACATGACGATCGGCATGTCGTTGTGGATGCGTTACCGCCGGCACAGTTGGCTGAGCATCGCAGAGATGGGTGCGGCGATGTACCTGCCGTTTGCCGTGCTGCTCGTGCCGTATTGGGCCGGGCTGCTCCCCGGCGGCATGCTCATGATCGGTGGGCACGTCCTGATGCTGCCGGCCATGGCCGCGGCGATGTGGCGCCGCCGTGACGAGTACCTGCGCAGCCATGCACATTGATGGTTGTGGGCATGACGACCTTGCTCATCGTGGATGACCACGCCTCGTTCCGCAGGGTTGCGCGGGCGGCGCTGGCGGGACGGTTCACGGTGGTTGGTGAGGCGGCCGACGGCGCAGAGGGCGTAGCACGCGCGCTGGAGTTACGTCCGGACGTGGTGCTGGTCGACATCGGCTTGCCCGGGCTGGATGGTTTCGCCGTTGCGGTGGCGCTGGCTGCACAGGATGATCCGCCTCAGGTCGTGCTGACCTCCAGCCGCGACCGGCGCGATCTGGAGCCGTTGATCCGGGAAAGCCCAGTACGCGGCTTCATCGCGAAGGAGCGGCTGTCGGACGAGTCGCTCGGGGAGTTGCTCGCGTGAGCATCGCGGTCCGGACCGGGTACGGACTATCGCGGCATGCCCCGCCTGTCGCAGTCGGCATCGGCGTGTGCGCCGTCGCGGCTGCGACAGCCGGGGCGATCGCGCTCACGCACGGAGCGGCACGCGCTCAGACCACGGCGCTGGCGGTGTCCACGATCGTCGCCGGCTGCACGTTCGTCGCGGCGGGGATCGTGGCGTGGCTGCGACGCCGCGCGAACCTGACCGGGCCGCTGATGATTGTCGCCGGCTTCCTGCTCTTCGGCGCTTCGCTGGCGCAGGCAGATCAGTCGCTGCCGTTCACGATCGGACTGGTGATCGGGGCGGTTCCGGCAGCGGTCATCGCGCAGTTGATGCTGGCCTTCCCGGACGGCCGGCTGCACTCGCGGTGGGAGCGGCTTGCGGTGGGCGCCGCCTATTTCGACGTGATCGTCCTGCAAGTGGCGATGCTGATGTTCATGGGGTTCGAGCACGTGGGCGGGTGCCCGTGCCCGGACAACCTGCTGCTCGTCCAGGACAACTCGGCCGTGCACGCCGCGCTGATGAACGGGCAGCGGGTCCTCACCGTCGCCGTCACGGTGTGCGTCGGTGTACTGCTTGCCGGGCGATGGAAGGCAGCATCCAAGCCGTTGCGACGGGCGGTAACTCCGCTGCTGTCGGCGGGCGCGGTGACGATTGTGCTTCTGGTCGCCTCGCTGCTCGCCTCCGATTCGGGTGTCTCGCGAGCGTTTGCGGTGGCGGACCGGATCGCATTGGCGGCGATTCCCGTTGCGTACCTGGCCGGCCTGTTCCAGGCCCGGATGGCCCGGCTGAGTGTCAGCGACCTGGTCGTCGAGCTCGGCAGGCAGCCCGCGCCCGGACAGCTGCGGGACGCGCTGGCTCGCGCGTTGCGCGATCCCACCCTGGAGCTCGCGTACTGGATTCCCGAGTCGGACGCGTACGTGGGCATCGACGGGCAACCCGTCCAGGTCCACGCCGCGGACGGGCGCGCCGTCACAGTCCTCGACGTGGCCGGACGCCGGGTGGCCGCCCTGGTGCACGACGAGGCGCTCGCCGAGACTCCGGAACTGCTCGACGGGGTGGCCAGTGCTGCAGGTCTCGCGCTGGAGAACGAGCGGCTGCAGGCGGAGCTGCGTGCGCAGTTGGAGGAGCTGCGCGACTCACGGGCCCGCATCGTCGAAGCCGGAGACACGGCACGCCGCAGGCTGGAACGGAATCTGCATGACGGGGCGCAGCAGCGTCTGGTCGCGTTGTCGGTCGGGCTCGGCCTTGCGGAAGCCAAGCTGGCCACGGACCCGCTCCGGGCGGCCGAGATGCTCACCGCCGCCCGGGTCGAACTGACCGCGGCGCTCGAGGAGCTACGCGAGATCGCCCGAGGGCTGCACCCGGCGATCCTCAGCCGCGGCCTCCGGGTGGCGCTGGAAGCCGTCGCCGAGCGATCGCCGGTTCCGGTCGAGTTGTGCGTCGACGCCGGTGTGCGGGCGCCCGCCGCGGTGGAGGCGGCGGCCTACTACGTGGTGTCGGAGGCGCTGACCAACGTGGCACGCTACGCGCAAGCGAGTACCGCCGTGGTGCGTGTGACGTCGGGGAATGGGCAATTGCGCGTTGGGGTCAGTGACGACGGGATCGGAGGCGCCGAGATCGTGAAGGGATCCGGGCTGCAGGGTTTACGCGACCGGGTCGAGGCGATCGACGGGCGCCTGGAGATTCGCAGCCGAACGGGTGCCGGCACGCACGTCATCGCCCATCTGCCGCTGCATCTGCGCAAGGCGGTCGCTGACAGTGAGGCTGCCGATGCCGCCGGACGCTGACCCCGGCAAGTCCGAGACGCGTATCCGGGTCGCGATCGCCGACGACTCGGTGCTGCTGCGCGAGGGGATCGCGCGCCTGCTCGAAGAGACCGGCTTCGAGGTCGCCGCGCAGAGCGGCACCGCGGAGGACCTGCTGCTGAAGGTGCGATCGCTGCGCCCGGATATCGCGATCGTGGACATCCGCATGCCGCCCACGCAAACCGACGAGGGTCTGCGTGCCGCGCAGGAGATTCGGGAGCGCTATCCGCAGACATCGGTGCTCGTGCTGTCGCAGTACGTCGAATCGGGTTATGCGCTGGACCTGCTGGCCGGAAGCGCTGAGGGCGTCGGCTACCTGCTGAAGGATCGAGTCGCTGACGTCAGGGAGTTCGCCGCCGCCGTACAGCGCGTCGCGAACGGGGGCACTGCGCTGGACCCTGCGGTTGTGGCGCGCCTGGTCGGCAGCAGGCGCGGCCGGGGACCACTCGACGACTTGAGCGCGCGCGAGCGTGAAGTCCTCGAGTTGATGGCCGAGGGTCGGTCGAACGCGGGGATCGCAGGTCGGTTGGTGATCACCGAACGGGCGGTCGAGAAGCACGTCACGAGCATCTTCCAGAAGCTGCAACTGCCAGCGGCTACTGACGATCACCGCCGGGTGCTGGCGGTGCTCACCTACCTGCGCGCGAGCTGACGCCGAGCCACCGCCCGTCAACCGACCGCCGCCCGTTCCATTAACCGAGTTGTCCGTGTGTCGCGTCGCCATAGGCCCGCGACACACGGACAACTTGCTGGTGGCGACGCGCCGCATGAGCAGGCAGACAGACTCGGCTGCGTGAATCTGATCGAGAACACCTAATTTCGCGCTCTTGTTCGCAGCAATGGCGAGGCTTAGGGTCGGTTTGACCCGGCCGACAGGAGGCGTCCCATGCGCGTGAATCGGGTAACACTTCGCCCAGCTGCCCTTCTTGCCGGGTTGATCATGGTCGTCGGGCTGGCCGTGGCACCGGCCCCGGCCGCTGTCGCGTCTCCGGCGCAGTCATACAACGGGCTTGCGCTCACCCCGCCGATGGGCTTCAACAACTGGGCGGGCTTCGAGTGCAACAGCAGGTTCGGCGAGAAGCTCTTCCTTGACACCGCCGACGCCATGGTGCGGCTGGGCCTGGACAAGCTCGGCTACAACCAAGTCAACATCGACGACTGCTGGATGCAGCGCACCCGCGACGCGAACGGCAACCTTCAGGTGGACACCACGCGGTTCCCGGGCACCGATCCGCGGCTGCCGGCGGGCAGCTCGGCGAACCCGCTCAAGGCACTCGGCGACTACATCCACAGCAAGGGACTGAAGTTCGGCATCTACGAGGACGCCGGGTACGAGACGTGTCAGGGCGCGGCGGGCAGCTACGGCCACTTCCAGCAGGACGCCGACCTGTACGCGTCCTGGGGCGTGGATTACCTCAAGCTCGACTACTGCAATCAGCCGCTGGACCAATACCCGCACAAGAGCCCGGCGCAGGTAGCGCAGATCGTCTACAGCGAAGCGAGCCAAGCCCTGCTCAACACGGGCCGTCCCATCGTGTTCTCCGCGTCGGCGCCGGCGTATGAGTGCTGCTCGGGCGGCGACTTCTGGCAGGAGTTCCAGTGGCTGCCGAAGCTGTCCAACCTGTGGCGGTTCGGGTCCGACATCGCCGACAACTGGCCGAGCGTCGTCGAGAACTACACCGAGGACAACACGCCCGGCCTGCCCGAACGAGGCGGCCCCGGCCACTGGAACGACGCGGACATGCTAGAGATCGGTAACGGCGGGCTGACGCTCACCGAGGAACAGAGCCAGTTCTCCCTATGGGCGGAGATGGCCTCACCCCTATTGCTCAGCACTGATCTGAACGCGCTGACGCCTGCCGAGCAGGCCATCGTCAGCAACCGCGACATCATCGCGGTGGATCAAGACGCGCTCGGTCAGCAGGGCAAGATCGTCGACCGAGGCAAGGACTGGGACGTGCTGTCTCGGCCGCTGTCCAACGGCGACTACGCCGTGGCGCTGTTCAACAAGGCCGACACCGCCCAGACGATCACCACGAGCGCGGCTGCGGCCGGGATGCCGTCCGCGAAGTCGTACGCACTCACCGACCTGGTGACCAAAGCGCAGACGCAGTCCCCTGGCGCGATCGCAGCCAACGTCCCGCCGCACGGCACCGTGATGTACCGAGTCCGTGCCGACGCGGGCGCCGGCCTGCCGCCGTCAACGGTGCTCACGCTCACCGGCAGCAACCTCAACGCGGCCGGTCAGCCCACTACGACGACGGCGACGCTCATGGACAACGGCTCCAGCCCGATCGGCGCCGGCACGGTGACACTGTCATTGCCGGCCGGATGGACGGCGCAGCCGGCGAGCCAGCCCATCGGACCGGTTGCCGCCGGCGGTTCGGCGTCCACCGCGTTCACCCTCTCGCCGGCCCCGCCACCGAAGGGCAAGGCGGCGCAGACGCTCTCTGCGGCTGCCGCCTACACCTGGAACGGATCCATGTACAGCACCGGCGCCCAGGAAACGGTCGTCACCGACGAGCCCTACGACAACCTCGCCCAGGCCTTCAACAACATCGCAATCACCGACGAGAGCAATCCGACACCGGGCAATTTCGACGGCGACGGCAACAGCTACTCGGCCCAGGCGCTGGCTGCGGGCGACCCGGCGAACTCCGCCGACCCCAAGGTCACACCGGGCACCACGATCACGACCAACGGCGCGACCTTCACCTGGCCGAACGTGCCGTCCGGTGCGCTTGACAATGTCGCGGGCGGCGGCGTCACCGTGAAGCTCAGCGGACAGGGCAGCAAACTCGCGTTCCTGGGCGCCGAGGCAGGATTCGTCAGCGATACGGTCACCGTCCACTACACCGACGGCACCACAAGCACCGGGTCGCTGGGGTTCCCGAACTGGTGCTGCACCGATCCGACCACGTACGGCGCTCAGGTCGCGTTCTACGGCCTGCACCGTGACACCCAATCCGGGCCGGCCAACTTCGGCATCCACTACCAGGTCTTCTACAACGCGATCCCGATCACCGCGACAAAGACGATCGCAGCGGTGACGCTTCCCAGCGCGATTCAGATCCACATCTTCGACATGACCGCACAGCCCTGACCGCGACCCTCCGCTCACCGAGGTGTCCGTGTGTCGCGTCGCCATAGGCCCGCGACACACGGACAACTCTCTGCCACGACGCGGGCCGGCGACGACTGACCTGCCGTCAGACCGTTATGCGCGTGGAACGCAGGACCGTCTAGAAAGGGACCGTGCGCAGCGCGGTGGTGGCGGTGGTCGGCGTTGCACTGGTGTCCGCCTGCACCGCCTCGTCACCGCATCGACAGTCGTCGCCGCGACCGAACTCGAGCACCACCGGCATCCACGCGATCCAGCACGTGATCGTGATCATGCAAGAGAACCGCTCGTTCGACACGTACTTCGGTACCTACCCGGGGGCCGACGGCATTCCGATGTCGCACGGACAGCCCACTGCATGCTTGCCGGCCGATGCCGGTAATCCCTGCGTGCGCCCGTACGTCGATCACGCCGATGTCAACGGCGGTGGCCCGCACGGCCAGGGAAATGCTCGCGCCGACATCGACGGCGGCAAGATGGACGGTTTCGTCACACAGGTGATCGGCGCCCGCAAGAGCTGCAAAGACCCCAACGACCCGGCCTGCGCGAACTCTGCGACGCCCGACGTCATGGGCTATCACACGGCCGGGGACATCCCGAACTACTGGGCCTACGCAAAGAACTTCGTGCTGCAGGACCACATGTTCGAGCCCAATGCCTCGTGGAGCCTGCCCGAGCACCTGTTTCAGGTCTCGGAATGGTCCGCCAGCTGCACCCAGCACGGCAACCCCTCCAGTTGCACCAACGCACTGCAGAACCCCGGCCGGCCCACACATGCCGGACTGCCCGGTCCTGCGATCAGCGCAGGCACCGGCACGGGCAGCAAGCCGATCTACGCCTGGACCGACCTCACCTATCTGCTGCACAAGGACAACGTCTCCTGGCGCTACTACGTGGTGGCGGGTACCGAACCGGACTGCGAAGACGATTCCGCGCTCACCTGCGCGGCGGGCAAGCAGAACGCCAAGACGCCCGGCATCTGGAACCCGTTGCCCTATTTCGACACCGTGCGCGCCGACGGGCAGGAAGGCAACATCCAGTCGCTGAAGGAGTATTACACCGCCGCGAAGACCGGAACCCTCCCTGCAGTCAGCTGGATCGCGCCCTCCGGGGCGGTCAGCGAACACCCACCCGCTGCGGTGAGCGCCGGCCAGTCCTACGTCACCAGCCTCATCAACGCCGCCATGACCGGACCGGAAGGGAACAGCACAGCGATCTTCCTCGCTTGGGACGACTGGGGCGGCTTCTACGACCACGTCCCGCCATCGGCAGTGGACGAGAACGGTTACGGCCTGCGGGTGCCGGGGCTTGTCATCAGCCCGTACGCCAAGAAGGGTTACGTCGACCACCAGACGCTCTCGTTCGATGCATACGACAAGTTCATCGAAGATGACTTCCTGCACGGCCAACGCCTCGACCCGCGCACGGACGGCCGCCCCGACCCGCGCCCGGATGTGCGCGAGAACGTGTCGATCCTGGGCGACCTGAGCCGCGACTTCGACTTCACACAACCGCCGCAACCCGCCATGCCGCTGCCGGTGCACCCGGCGACCACGCTGACCACCGGGTGACGGACGGGCTCCCTGCGTATTTACTTGGCCACGTTGCGGCGCAAACTTGAGCCTGTGCCCAGCCGGCCGAGCCACCTGCTCACCGAGCCGGGCACGGGCTTCCGCTTCGGACCCTAGGTATCGGGGAGAGTGCCGATGACGCTGGTCGACAACGCCGTCTACGTCAACGGTCACCGCAGCGCCGACCCGAAGAGCCTCGAGGACACGTACCAGCTGCTCCGCAAGCGGGCGGGTATGGCCTGGATCGGCCTCTACCGTCCCGGGCTCGACGAGATCCGCTCGGTGGCGAATGAGTTCGACCTGCATGACCTCGCAGTCGAGGACGCCGTCACAGCCCACCAGCGACCCAAGATCGAGCGCTACGGCAACACGCTCTTCGTAGTTCTGCGACCGGCCCGGTACCTCGACGATGTCGAGAAGGTGGAATTCGGCGAGCTGCACATCTTCCTCGGCAAGGAGTTCGCGGTCACCGTCCGGCATGCCGAGTCACCGGATCTCGCCAAGGTGCGCCGACGCCTGGAAGCGAGCCCAGAGCTGCTGTGTATGGGGCCGGAGGCCGTGCTGTACGCGATCCTCGACCAGGTCGTTGACGAGTACGGGCCCGTGGTGGCAGGCCTCGAGAACGACATCGACGAGATCGAGAACCAGCTCTTCAACGAAGACGCGGCCGTGTCACGACGCATCTACGAGCTGTCCGGCGAAGTCATCGAGATGCAACGCACCGCCCACGCTCTTGCCAACATCGTGCAGGCGCTGCAGCACGGCTTTGACAAGTACACCGTGGATGTCGAGCTACAGCGCAATCTGCGCGACGTGCTTGACCACGTGCTGCGCGTCGCCGACCAGGTGGACGCCTTCCGGGCGCTGCTGCACAGTGCCCTCACGGTCAACAGCACGCTGGTCGGCCAACGCCAGAACGAGGAAATGCGCCGCCTTACCGAAACGAGCCTGACGCAAAACGAGGAGGTCAAGCGGATCTCCGCCTGGGCGGCCATCCTGTTCGCGCCGACGCTCGTCGGGACGATCTACGGAATGAACTTCGAGCACATGCCCGAGCTGCATTGGCAGGTCGGCTACCCGCTAGCCCTGCTGCTTATGGTCGCCACCTCGCTGACGCTGTACGCGATCTTCAAGAAACGCAACTGGCTGTAGTGCGGCCGAGCTGGCGTCGTATCGCCCCGACGCCGCATTCCCGCTCACCAGCCCAGTTCGTGCAGCCGCTGATCACCGATACCGAAGTGATGTCCTACTTCGTGGACGACGGTGCGGCGAACCTGCTCGATCACCTCGGCCTCGGTCCGGCAGATGGCGCAGATGGCGAGCCGGTAAATCGTGATGCGGTCAGGCAAGACGCCGGCGTAGTTGGAGGTGCGCCGCGTCAGGGGCACGCCGCGATAAAGCCCGAGCAGGCCGGGAGGCCCACCATCGTGTTCGACGGTAACGGCGACGTTGCGCATCATCCGGCCCAAACGTGGCGGCAGGCCATCCAGCGCTTCGGTGACCAGTTCCTCGAACCGCTCCGGGGCGACCTCCACCATGCTGCCATTGTCCGGCGTGCGGACGAGCGGTCCGGGCGACCGCGGAGCCCCGTCAGTGGACCTGTCGCGTGTGCCCGATGAGGACGACCTGCCCAGACGAGGCCGGCCCGCCTTGTGCGGTTTGGCGCGTGACGGTCATCGTCCCGTAGGCGCTGGGTGGGACGCCCGCCCAGAGCATGACGTTCTTGCCTTCGTTGAATGTTCCGATCGGGATAGCGGTTCCGGCGGCATTCTTGAGCCACGCCTGGTAGAAGCGCCCGTTGTCGAGCCGCGGCAGCCCGGTCGCGTTGAGGTGGATACGCCAACCACTCGTCGTCTGGGTCAGAGTCGCCTTGCCTGACGCACCGGGCGCGAGTTGTGTTCCGCTGAGCGTGGCCGCGAATTTCGTTGCGCCCGATCCGCTGCTCGAGACCGCAACAGATATCCCTATTGCCAGGCCTACCGCTAAAACGACCGCCGCCGCAATGCCGAGAAGCGTGTAGCGTCGCATATGCGGCCGATGCAGTGTGATCTGCGTGACGGGGGTCGTGCCGGAATCCGGCGGGGTTGCGTCGGCCGCACTCTCAATAAGGCTCACGACGCGCTGCTCCAGGCGCGGATCCGGCTCTGCCCAGAGCGCCTCCTCCGAGAGGATGTCCCGCAGTCGCTGGGTTGCTGCAAGGTCCTCCGCGCTCAGCGGCGGATCGCCGACACCGGCGAGGTAGGCGATCCGGTCTTCGTCACTCATCGCTGCCCACCTCTCTCCCGGCTCGATGTACTAGCGCCGGCGATGGCATCGTCTCCGCGCAAGTGCGCCAGGAGATTGAGCAGCCGGCGATGGGCCCGAAAGGTACGTGACTTCACGGTACCGAGTGGAATGCGAAGCTGTTCGGAAATCTCGGTGTGACTCATCCCCGCGTAGTGCTGCAAGCGGATGACTTCCTGATCCTCAGCGGGCAGGGAGTCGATCGCACGGCGGACTTCCCAGATCTCATAGAGCTGGTCCAGTGATGGTGGGTGGCTGACGAGCGTCGCCTCGGCCGATTCAAGTCCGTTGTGGGCCTCGTGACGGCGGGTATGCCGATAGACGTCGATCGCGGTGCGACGGGCGATCGTTGCGAGCCATGGCCCGAGGGCTCGTGCCGGGTCGTAGCTCGGAGCCGCTCGCCACGCCTGCAGGAATGCCTGTTGCGTGGCGTCCTCCGCGAGGCTCGCATCGCCGAGCACCTTGAAGGCGACGGAGTAAACCAAGCGACCGTAAGTCTGGTAGACGGCCCGGACGGCGTCTGCGCTACCGGCAGCAAATTCCGCAGCCATTTCGGCGTCCCCCATCACCACCTCGACGACGCTACTCCGTGTCACGTCCCGATCCCTTATCGCTGCGGGCCAGTCCCCATTCACTAGGTACGCAGCATCGGGCCTGTTCGGTTCCATCCGAGAAATGCGCGAACCGCTCGCGAATCGCGGGCCGTACCTCCCCCGAAACTTCCTACTACCCATGGGGGACGACATGAACATCAAGAAACTGCGGACTGCCGCTCTCTTCGGTGCGGCGGCTCTCGCTGCAGGTGGGGCGAGCGCCACGGCGGCGGCAATGTCCGGCACGCAACATGATCGGGCCCAGTTTCAGTTGGTGCGCTCGACGGCATCGCTGAAAGCGGGTTGCCTCGTTGACGCCACCGCTCGCGTGAAGATCAGAAACCACGGCCCGGTGGAGACGATGACCATCGACGCGTCCGGACTACCGAAGAACACCGAGTTCGATGTGTTCGTGACGCAGTTGCCGAACACGCCGTTCGGAATCTCCTGGTACCAAGGCGATCTGGACAGCAACTCTCACGGCAAGGCGCACGGGGTGTTTGTCGGGCGATTCAGCGTCGAGACGTTCACCGTTGCACCCGGGTCCGGTCCGGCACCCGTTGTCCACAACGAGCCGATCCAGGATGCCGCCTCGAATCCCGCGTTCGCGCCGGTGCACGAATACCACATCGGGGTCTGGTTCAACTCGCCGGTCGATGCCGCGGCCGCGGGTTGCGCAAACGTCGTCACGCCGTTCAACGGCGACCATAACGCCGGGCCGCAGGCCCTCAGCACGCGCCAATTCCCTGACCTGAACGGCCCGCTGCGGCAGATCACCCCCTGACGCGTGGGCGCGGGCCCCACTGCGACCCATGACCTCACGCCCGGTGCCGTCCCGACTGGCACCGGGCGTGAGCCTGGTGTGATCCGTGTAGATCGCGTCACAACTTCGCTGCGGGATTGCTCACATTGGGCACCAACCGTCCCGATCGGTGTTGAGCTGCTGAGTCGGCTTGTTTCCGGGGCTGGCAGGCCGGTGACGGCGAGCAACAGCAGACGCGTATTCCCATTCCAACCTGTGAGGCGGTCACTACCACGCGTCACGATCAGTGACACTTGGTTGCATGCGCAACACTGACGACTCACCGAAGCAGGCCACCACCGAACGGTCCAGATCACGGGCCACGTGGATCACCTCGGTCCTCGTGGCCGTAGCCGCAGGAGCGATAGCCGCGCTGAGCGCATTCGCACGCGCGGACACAGCCCCCACCGCCTCGCAGACCACCCTCAACCAGTCGCCAGTAACTGCAATCTCCCACACGGGCACGACCCACGATCCCTCGGGATCGTTCAGGCTCCAGGCGTATGGCCTGACGATGCACCTCTACGGGGCAGCGACCGACCCGGACTCCGTTCACTCCATCAGGGTCGTCTACTACCTGAACAACACAGCACGCGAGATCGCGTTCGCCAGCCAGCCCAAGCACATCTACAGCAGGTACTGGAGGATGCCGCAGGGTGGCACGTACCGCGTCACGGTTGTCGCGCTCAACTACGGCAAGGGCAACCCCAGCACGGTGCTCGGCACCCAGACCGTCTGGCTGATCGACCCGGTGACGCGCAACCCGCACGGCAACGCAACGGTCCGGCGCTCCAGCACGACGCTTCAGGTCAGCGGCCAGGTCTACGACCCGGACAACACCCGCGCCGGCCTGGTTGTGCGCACGTACAACAACGGTCATGTCATCGGTTCGACGCGCAGCAACGGCAAAACCCACAGCTACCAGATGACGGCGCGCATCCGCGAGGGCGACAACGACGTCAACATCAGGGCCTACAACATCGGCATGGGTACCGCCCGGAGTGCGATCGTGGGCCGGGCGACCTACCGGCTGCAGCCCCCCTGGACCAGTCGCTACAGCGGCAACCAGGCGATAGCCGCGAAGATGCTGGGCTCGCACGGTTGGGGGGCGAGCGAGATGGCGCCCTTGGTGCACCTCTGGAACCGCGAATCCGGGTGGCGCACGTCGGCACGCAACCCGTCGGGCGGCGCGTACGGAATCCCCCAGGCGCTGCCGGGTTCCAAGCTGGCCTCAGCCGGGTCGGACTGGCGCACCAGCGCGACTACGCAGATCCGGTGGGGACTGCGCTACATCCACGACGTTTACGGCTCGCCGAGTGCAGCCTGGGCGCATGAGCTGGCTCAGGGCTGGTACTGACAGACCCGAACCTGCCGGCGTCGTTTCCTCACACCACGTGGCCCCGATCGTCCCCGCGGACGGTCGGGGCCGCTTGCTTTGTGTCCTCAATCCGGTGATACCCCTGATTCACACGGCCTCAGATGGTTCAGGCGATTTGCCGGGTCACGTGCATGCCGCGAGGCGATTGCGGGTATGACCAGGTTGATCGGACCTCAGAGCCCGGGTTTCCGGCTGCAGGGAGGCACGCCATGATCATCGTCGGATTCATACTGTTCGTTGCCACCGTCGTCGTTGCTGTGGCGCTAATCGTGCAGAATCCCGCCACGGTGACCGTCCACGCGTTCAACCAGTCGTGGAACGTCGACATGCGGTGGATGCTGGTCGCTGGACTCGCACTCACGGCTATCGGACTGCTCGGGTTCAGCATGATGCGCCTGGGCAGTGCGCACTATCTGCGCCTTAGCGGTGAGCGCCGTTCGCTGGCGGCCGAGAACAGGCGGCTGCACAAGCGAGCGGCCGCAGCTGACAAGGCGCCCCGGACGGCGCCACCGGCGCAGTCCGCTGCGGACCGTCGCAGCATGCGCGAGCGACTGGCAGCCACGCGACTCCGCCTGGCTCGCCCGGAGCGAGCGGGCCAAACAGGCGGGCGCGGAAGCGCCTCCAGCTGACTG
>JBPYES010000320.1:0-7810 GCA_051984825.1 Jatrophihabitantaceae bacterium | reverse complement strand
GCCCGAAGCAGCTGCTGCAGCCGAGGTGGATCGTCGAGGGCCGGCAGCATCGTGTTCACGTCTTTGCCGATCATGTTCGTGGCCGGCACGTCGGCGAGCATCCATATCTCGAGGACGATGGCGAACGCGGCTGGCCCTTGCGGAACGAACAACCAGTCCTTCACCGCTTGTGGGAGCAGGAACCAGAGCGCTGTCACCAGAGCAGCGTTGGCCGCGACGGCGATCAGGTCGTCCCATGGAGCGCGGAAGGCGCGCCCGAATTCGGCGCGCAAGTCGGCACGAAGCGAATGTTCCTGCCCATCGGCCGACACAACGCTGCGTGCCGATCCCATGTCAGCTCCCCTCGATCGAAGGAGCGTACCGATGCTGGGGGTGGTGATGTCGGACCCCGCTCATTCGCTGATGCAGTCAGCCGGACGCCGGCTCGGCCGTGGTGAGCGCCGCCTAGGTAGAAGTCTCGATGTGCGCAGCGGCGACAAGCGTCGTGCCGCGCCGAACAGTGGAATCGGCAGTAGTTCACCCGATAGCCGGCCCGCAGGCCGAGCTGTCAGCGTCAAGAGATGTCATACGCAACGAAGCCGGCCGGCCCTCTAGTGGCCGAGCGCCCGCAGTCTGGAAGGGTCGCCGCACTGATCATCCTGGTGTACGCGGTGGCCGGTTATCTCGTGTTCGCGGCCGTGCTTGGCTACGCCGTAGGCTTCTTCGCGGAGTTCGGCGTGCCAAAGGGTATTGACGAGGGGTCGCGCGCCGCGGTGCCGGTCGCGGTGGCCGTCAACCTGTTGTTGCTGCTGCTCTTCGCGGTGCAGCACACCGTGATGGCGCGCCCGTGGTTCAAGCGCCACTGGACACGCGTCGTGCCAGAGTCGGCCGAACGAACGAGCTTCGTCTTGGCCGCGAGCCTGCTGCTGGTGCTGCTGTTCTGGCTGTGGCGGCCGATCGGCGGAACCGTCTGGAGCCTGTCCGGACCGTACGCCGCCGCACTCTGGGCCGTGTATATCGCAGGCTGGGTGGCGGCCGTCGGCTCCACCTTCCTGATCAGCCATTCCGACCTATTCGGGCTGCGGCAGGCCTGGCTGAACACACGACGCGTCAGGTACAGCCCGCCGACATTCCGCCAGCGCGGCATCTACGGGCGGATCCGGCATCCCCTGATGTCCGCGTTCGTGATCGTCTTCTGGTCGACGCCCACGATGACGGCCGGGCACCTGCTGTTCGCGGCCGCCGCTACCGGCTACATCCTGGTCGGCATTGCATTCGAGGAACACGACCTGATCCAGAGGCTGGGCGGCACCTATATTGCCTACCGAGCCCGCGTTCCTGCGCTGGCACCGCGTTATTCGTCCAGGTCTCAGCAAAGCCAAGGACGCAACAGGAAGCAGGCGACAAGAAGCCCAGGACAGTAACAACCTGCGGTGCGGAAGCACGTGGTGGGCGCTTGACGTCAACATCGGCGCGGGTGTAGATCAGCGGGCAGGTCCGCTCCACGTCTATCGCTGGTGACGGCTCCGGGCCGGCACCGCCCGTGAGGAGAGCAGATGACTCGAACCAGGTTTGCCTCAGTTGCAGCCGTCTCCGCGGTCGTGCTAGCGCTGAGTGCGTCTCCCGCTGTCGCGGGTACGAGCAGCAGTGCAGGAACGGTCATCTCTGGAACAGCGGGTGCGAGCACCGCCGCCTGTCTCGCGCACGTTCCCGGCGGTCTGGATGAGGACTGGTACGACGCCTACACGCCAGGGTGCACGGGTCACGACGAGCCCGAGCTCGATCCGGTCTCGTCGGCGTCGCGCTCCGCGCAGAACGTCACGTGGCGCGTGCAACTGCCGGCAGACGGGACGACCCCGGTATCGAGCGTCGGGCCGACGTTCTGGTTCGGAGGCACGGTCAAGGACTCGAACCCGCACAAGATCGGCCAGGAGGGATTCCTGGAGCTGCAGTTCTATCCGGACTCCTTTACGAAGAACTGCGGGTCAACCGGAAGCTTCAACGTCGTGCACGCGCCCAACGTCTACACGGCGTGCTCGCCAGTCTGGACACTGGCGAAGCAGGGAAAGCAGATCGCCGAGCCAGCAGCGTTCAACGGGATGCTCACGGACGCCACGGGAAAGGCGCCGTTCGTCATGCACGCCCTCGACGTCGTCGACGTCCACATCTGGGCGCCGGGCCCGAGTTCGGCGTACCAGGAGCAGGTTGCGGACGAGACGAGCGGACAGACCTCGAGCGTGCTCGTGCTCATCAGCCCGAAGGACGGCCCGCTGACGCCGGAGTACAGCACGCAGGAGATCGGCAACGCGCTCGACTGGGGCGGCGTGTGGGACACGCCGATGGCATTCGTCTGGGAGATCGGCCATTCCGACCTTTACGGCGACCACCCCGGCGCGTTCTGTGTTCCGGGCCAGACGTTCTGCGGCTCGTTCAACCACGACAACTGGGCCGGCTTCCAGCCCATCCGGATCTTCGGCGCCACCTTCGGGGACGGCTCCCACCAGCAGCATTGGGCCGCAGTCTCGGATACAGGTGGGAAGGCCGAGGTGCTCGGCAATTCGTTCGTCGGCCCCACGGACTGCACGGCGTACGGCGGCCCGTACTGCATCTACCCGTGGTTCTCGTCGGACGGCGGAGCGATCAACTATGGCGTCGGCTCCGACAACCTCGGCGGGGTAGACCAGTTCGCGCAGACGGCAACCTGCCCGTCGACCGGCGTCTTCCCGGATTTGACGTATTGCGACACGATCATCAGCTAGCGACCGGACAGACGACGAGTCCGACACTGGTGGCGCCCGTCCATAAAGTCCGTAACCTCGAGCGGAGCGCCGGTAACGCGATGGTCACGCGTTCATAAGTAAGAGTTCAGCGCTTGAGTGGCGAGCTGCACACACATCGTGGTTTCATGCTCCAGGACATGTGAAGCCGACGTTAAAGCCCATGTGCGGCTCGTGAATAACCTTTGGGGGACTTGATGATCAACCGACTGAGCGCGATTGCCCGGTTCGATCGTCTTCGCCCTGTGCGAATAGCCGCCAAAGGTATCGCGCGAGCTGCCGAAGTCTGACTGCCACGCGGGCCAGCGCACCGGACTGTCCGATGTGTGATGCATCGGCCGGCATTCGCCAGATTAATCAGTCACTCTCTGGGGGGAAAGTGAAATACGAAACGCCGAGGTGGGCAGCTGCCTGTCGGCTGCGAAGGCACGTAGGCAGGCGGGTATAACGTGGTTACCCGGCTTCTGATCGTTGACGACCATCCATTGACGCGGTGGGCCCTGGGCAGAATGGTCGAGGAGGAACCCGATCTCGCGTTGGTAGGGGAGACCGGTTCGACGGAGCAGGCCAGGCGCCTCGCCGGAACGCTCATGCCCGACGTTGTGACCGTCGGGATAACCCTCGCTAACGGAAACGGTCTGAGGCTGGCGCGGGATCTTCGGGACCGCTACGAGTCGGTCGGCATCGTTATCCTGACGACGCGGAACGAGGACGATGTGCTGTTCCGGGCCATGGAGACGGGCGCGTCAGCCTTCGTCGCGAAGCAGGCCGCCATTCCGGAGATTCTCGGTGCGATTCGACACGCGGCCGTGGCAGCCCGGTCGTTCAGCGCTGCTGGACTCGCGGATGCTCTGCGGCGTCGGCAACAAGCTCAAGAACGGCTCGCGCTGAGCCCACGTGAGTTGCAGATTCTGCGCCTGATGGTCGATGGCCAGTCGGTGCCGGCGATGGCAGCTTCGCTGTATATCAGCCTCTCGACTGCGAAGACGTACGTTGCGCGGCTTTACGACAAACTCGGCGCCGCGAACCGCGCCCAGGCCGTGATGGCAGCTGTCCGTCTTAGCCTGGTCGACCCTGCCGATGCCGTGGTCGCCAGCTGATCTCGCCTGATAGTGCGGTTAGTGCTGGAACAGCGAGTGGTAGATGCTGATCACGCCGGGGCCGATCACGATCACGAACAACGCTGGGAACAGGCAGAAGATGAGCGGGAAGAGGATCTTCACCGGCACCTTCTGGGCTTGCTCCTCGGCACGCTGACGGCGGCGCATCCGCATGTCCTTCGCTTGCTCGCGAAGAACCGTCGCTACTGGTACGCCCAGCTCCGAGGCTTGGACGAGCGCAGTGACGAATGTCCGCAGCTGCGTGACCGTCGTCCGCTGAGCCAGCGCGCGCAACGCCTCGACACGAGACTTGCCGAATTGCATCTCTTGAAGCACCCGAGAACATTCGGCAGCCATCGGCCCTTCGGTCTTCTGCGCGACCTGCGCGATTGCGGCGTCGAATCCGAGGCCGGCTTCAACGCAGACCGTTAACAGATCGAGCGCATCCGGCAGCGTCGCCTCCAGCTTCTGCTGACGTTTGAGTCCTGCGTTATAAAGCAGTACGTCTGGGAGAAAGAACCCGGCCACGGCACCGACCGCCGCCGCAGGCAGCACGAGTGTGCCGTGCCGGAACCCGACGAGACCGCCGAGAATGCCCAGTGCGATGAGGCCTAGCCCCTTGTAAGCAAGAACGCGCTCAGGGCTCCAGCGAGGCGGATCGCCAGCCAGATCAAGACGATGCTGGATCTTCGCACTAACGCTCTTGGATGAGACCCTCGTGACGATGGCGCGAAGCCGATCGAGCAGCGGTGGTAGCGACCTCGTGGCCACCGCAGGACTCTCCCCGGCAAGAAATGGTTCCGAACGGGAGTAGTAGGTCTCGACCGAGGCCAGCACTTCCGCTGTGCGGCTACGTGCCGACGTGGCGACGAAGGCGTAGCTGCCCACGACTAGTGCGCCGGCCAGCGCCAGAAGTCCGAGGAACAGGGGCAGGGACGTCATTTCACACCTCAACCTTGACCAGGCGGCTCATCCAGAACGCACCGACCACGACGAGCAGGCCAGCGCCGGCAAGCATTCCGATTCCAATGGATGTCGAGAACAACGGCTGGAGATAGTCACGCCGCGTCAGTAGCAGCCAGCCACCGATCATGATGGGCAGACAGACCAGGATCCATGCCGAGAGCCGGCCCTCGGCGCTTAGGGTGCGAACCTGCCGGCGCATCTGGGCACGCTCCCGCATAGTCGAAACGGTCGTCAGCAGTACTTCGGCAAGATTGCCGCCGACCTCACGGGAGATCCGTACCGCCTCGACGACCCAGGACAGGTCACGGCAGCGCATCCGCTCGGCAACAGCTTCGAGCGCGTCCTCGAGGTCCGCGCCGAGACGGGCCTCGGTCAGCGCCCGGGCAAACTCGCTGGATGCCGGCTCGGTACCTTCCCGCACCACGCTGTCCAGGGCCTGGCTCAACGTAAACCCAGAACGCAGCGAACTGGCGACGATCTGAAGCACGTCCGGCAACTGCTCGGCGAAAGCGGCAGCCCGGCGGCCGCTCCTCACGGTTAGATAGAGCCTGCCGCCCACCCACGTCACCACCACACCGATCGGAACGGCGAGCAACAGCGACCTCGTCAGGAACATCACTCCTGCCGTCAATACGACGCCACTTGATATCAGGAGCAACACCCACTCTTGAGGACGCATCCTGACACCGGCCCGTTCCAGATTCGCGTTCACACGGTCCCGCATTCCGCGGGCGCGCACCACTCGGTCGACCGCAGCTAGTGCAGCCTTGGTGAGCGCGCTGTCGCGGGCGACTTCCTTCGCCTCGGTTTCCGCAGCGCCGAGCAGCCGGTAGCGCTGCATCGCCGCGATTCGATCCGACACGGTAGTCGTGCGGGTGGGCCGCCAGAATATGAGGAGCAATACGCTCAGCAATCCGCAAAAGGTGAGTGCAAGCACGAGCCACATCATCGAGGAATTGGAGTGCGTAGCAGGTTGGGATGTCGCTGACGGTGGGGCCTGGGCCGGGCTTGGCGCAGCAGTCGGTGCGACCCCTGCGAATTTCACTGTTGTCGTCGCGCTGATCGGGTACTTGCCGGCCGCTGCCGAGACGTTGATCAGGCCCTCCGTACCGGCCAGGTTGGCTGGGACGTCGACACGGACCCATGCGGTGTCGGTGAAGGTGTCAGCTGCGACCGCAAAGGCCGTGGCCAGCTCCTCTGCACTGGACGCGGGAAGGACTCGCCCTCCGGACGCAGCGCCAATTTGGTGCTGCACATTCTGATCGTTGCCGGGCAGCCGGAATGCAACGACGTCGGCGGGCACATGTGCCTGCGTCAGTAGTTGCAGCACTGCGGGGAGGGCCAGACGGCTGGCAGTGTCGTCGCCGTCGGACAGGATCACCAGGCGCCGGAGCGTATCGGCGGGCAGCCCAGCCATTGCGTGCACCGCGGTGGAGATGCCGTCGTAGAGCGCTGTATCTCCACCGGCATGCACCCGGGCAAGCGCCGCCGTCAGCGCAGCGCGGTCGGCCGTTGGAGCCAGGACAAGCGTCGGCGTGGTCGCGAACGTGACGAGTCCGACCCGCACGTCAGCTGGCAGCTTGCGCGCGTAGCCGACCGCGGCCTGCTCGGCGCCGGCCAGGCCTGCTCCGGCCATGGAACCAGATGTGTCGAGCACCAGCATCGCGGCTTGGGACGGCGCGGCTGACCCGCTGGACTGACTGGTGCTGAGCTGTGCCGTCGCCGGTAGCGGCCGGCCCGCAGCCGTGACCCGAATGCTTCTCGGATCAAAGTGCGTGCCGGTCGGCAGATTCTGAATCGAGAGCACGAATTGGGCGTGTCCGGACGTGACCTGCATGCCGCTGATGTGGCCGGATGGTGACTCCCCGGACGGCGTCGCCTGAGCAGCGCTTGCGGTGCTCAGTACGAAGAGGCTGGCGATCCCAACGGCGACGAGGCTTGTGCGCATACTCATAGCCAGGCGTCACCGAGGATATTGGACGGCAGGCCAATGCCCTGGTCCTTCAGCCGCTGGACGAATTGCGGACGAATTCCTGTTCCCTTCAGGCCGCCGCGGAACCGGCCATGCTCATCGACACCAGCGTGGAAGTCGAAGGTGAAGAGATCCTGAAGGGTGATGACATCGCCTTCCATTCCGGCCACCTCAGTGATGTGAGTTATCCGCCGGGTGCCGTCCTTGAGGCGCGATTGGTGGACGATTAGATCGATCGCCGAGGCGGTTTGCTCGCGGATGGCCCGGGTTGGAAGCTCCATGCCGGCCATCAGCACCATCGTCTCCAAACGAGAGAGCGAGTCGCGTGGTGAATTGGAGTGCAGCGTGGTGATCGAGCCGTCGTGGCCGGTGTTCATCGCCTGCAACATGTCCAAGGCGGCACCGTCGCGAACCTCGCCGATGATAATCCGATCAGGGCGCATCCGAAGGGCATTACGTACGAGGTCGCGGACAGTGATCTCGCCTCGACCCTCAATGTTTGCCGGGCGTGCTTCCATACGCAGGACATGGCGCTGGTGGAGCTGCAACTCCGCGGCATCCTCGATCGTGACGATCCGCTCGTTCTCAGGAAGGAACGACGACAGAACGTTGAGGGTTGTGGTCTTGCCCGAGCCGGTGCCGCCCCCGATGAGAATATTCAGCCGGCCGCGCACACAAGCGGCGAGCATCTCCGCCACAGGCCGTGTCATCGTGCCGAACCCGACGAGGTCATCGGCCTTATAAGGGTCCGCGGCGAACTTGCGGATGGTGAGTGTCGAGCCGTCAAGGGCGATCGGAGGCACTACGGCATTGACGCGACTCCCGTCGGGGAGGCGCGCGTCCACCATGGGGCTGGACTCGTCCACCCGCCGGCCTACCCGAGCGACGATCTTGTCGATCGTACGGCGAAGGTGTGCTTCGTCGGCGAAAGACGCGTCAACCGGATAGATGCGCCCGCCGTGTTCTATATAGATGTCGTCCGGACCGTTAACCATGATCTCGGTGATGTCCGGGTC
>JBPYES010000319.1:0-3826 GCA_051984825.1 Jatrophihabitantaceae bacterium | reverse complement strand
GGTGCCGGGACGGGGAAAGCAACCCGGCTGTTCGCGCAGCGCGGCGTCTCCGTTACCGCGACCGAGCCTGATGCGGCCATGCTCGCCGAGTTGCGCCAGCACGTGCCGGCCACCGTCAGGACCGTCCAGGCCGCCTTCGAAGACGTGACGCTCAACGAGACCTACGGACTGGTTTACGCCGCGGCGGCGCTGCATTGGACGAACCCAGACGGCCGGTGGTCGCGCATAGCTGCGCTGCTGGAGCCGGGCGGCGTATTTGCCTCATTCGGCGGACCATTTCATCTGGCCGACCCGGCCGTGGCGGCGGCCGTGCGCGCGGCCCGGGCACCGTTCCTGAAGAGCGACGATGTCGCAACGCCGGACACGGCGCCTTCGGGCATACAGTGGCCCGGCACGGAGCTGGAGGATTCGGAATGGTTCACCGATGTTCAGCAGTCAGTGATTGAGCGGCGCCTGACGCTGAGCGCCAGCGACTACGTAGGCCATCTCTCGACGATCTCGGCTTATCTCCAGCTGCCGGCCTCGCAGCAAGACGCGACGTACCGCAGCATCATGCAGGTGCTGCCTGCGCAGGTCGAGATTGCAGCCGACATCACCGTCCATCTGGCACGTCGGCGTCGCGACCCGTAATACCTGCGATTACTCGAACCCATTGCGTGACCCCTGCCGACTTCACTCCGCGAGGAGGATGCCGCGCCGGGCCGTCCGAGGCACCTTTGTCATCAGTCGGCAGCCGGGTCCTGTCCTCGGCAATCGGCGGCTGATCGTTGCGGTCGACACCCGTCCGCAACAACTTCGGATGCTCGGGAGAGCCATGAAGACGCGTGGATCAGGTTGGATTATGTTCGCCGCAATCGTGTTGGGTGTCGCCGGCATCATGCGTATTTTCGATGCCATTTGGGCGTTTCGCTACCACGGCACGCTACCCGAGAACCTCGAAGGCGCGATCTTCGGGCACAGCCTGAAGACGTATGGCTGGCTCTGGCTCATCGTCGCCGCCATTTACATCGTGTGCGCATTCGCGGTAATGAACGGGTCGCAGATCGGCCGGTGGGTCGGCGTGTTCGGTGCAGGGCTCGGAGCGGTCATGGCGATGTGGTGGATTCCGTACTACCCCATATGGTCGCTGGCGTACGTCGCTATCGGCGGTCTCGTCATGTACGCGCTCCTCGTGTACGGCGGCGGCGACTCCGAGCTCCAGGAGCTGTCCGAACCCGCAGCGCCGTCGCACGCAGCGACGCGCTGACCAACCGAGGGCCCGAATCAAACCGGCGCGGTGCCGTACGGCCGCGCCGGCCGGGCCCGCACATCATGCGTCAGTGTTGTGGTAACCCTCTGGGCTCTGACTTGCGGCGTCGGCAGGGCCCGGGGGTGTCTCAGGCGTCTCACCGGTCGAACGGGTGCGACGTTCCATTCGGACGCGGACAGCACCGAACAACACCCGAGCAATGACGAAGATCAGCAATATGTCGCCGATCATCTGCAGCAGGGTGACGGTTCTGGCGACTTCTGACACAGGTGTAATATCACCGAATCCCACCGTCGAGAAGACTGTGATGGTGAAGTAGAGCGCATCGAGTCGTGTCATGGTTTGCGTGTAGGCCTGCGCACTGTTGTGCTCAATGAGATAGTGAGCTGTTGCAAATACGATGAGAAACAGCGGCCCGGTGATGGCAAGGGACTCGACCGCTCGCATGCCCGGGAAGGGCGACCGCATCGTCGCCCGTATTTGTAACGCGAGCGCGGTCGCGACCACAACCATGCCTACGAGGACGCCCGCAATTGGACCCGCCGAAGCGGAGTGAGTAAGGGGAAGAGTGAAATATGCGACAACAATCACCACAACAAAAAGTGTTGACCGCACTACCGAAAAAATGACTATACGGCGCCGTATGTCCGGAACCAGGTCAGCGAATCGAATCGCGCTTGGACTGTCGAGGCCTTGCCGCTCGTCTGGCATGTCACCTCCAAGGTCGATCCAGTCGCCGCCCAGGTTGCCTTGTCGCGCGAGATCTCGCTAGTGAGCGTCGGTGGCTTTGTCGAGCGCGGCGTTCAGTGCAAGCGCAGCGTTTATCAGCGAGAGGTGGGTGAATGCCTGCGGGAAGTTTCCGAGCTGCTCACCGCTGAGGCCGATTTCCTCTGCGTAGAGGCCGAGGTGATTGGCGTAGGTGAGCATCTTCTCGAACGTGAGCCGGGCGTCGTCGAGGCGTCCGGCCTTTGCGAGAGCTTCCACGTACCAGAACGTACACAGTGAGAACGTGCCTTCGGAGCCACGCAGTCCGTCCGGTGACGCCTCAGGGTTATAACGATAAACGAGGCTGTCAGATACCAGCTCTTGCTCCATGGCGGCAAGCGTCGATGTCCACATTGGGTCACTCGGCAGGATCAGTCCGACCTGGGCCATGCGCAGCACGGAGGCGTCGAGGACGTCGGTCGAGTAATGCTGCACGAAAGCGCCACGTTTCTCGTTCCAGCCTCTTTCCATTATTTGCCGGTAAATCTGGTCGCGTTCGATGGTCCACTGGGGGAGGTGCGACGGAAGGCCGCGTTCAGTGGCCAGCCGAATCCCGCGGTCGAAGGCAGTCCACGAATTGAGGCGTCCGTAGACGAAGTCCTGCTGGCCGCCTCGCGTCTCCCAGACTCCCTCGTCGGGTCGATCCCAATGCTCAGTAAGCCAATCAAGAACGGTGCCGAGCTCGGTCCAGGTCTGGTGGCTGACGCCGACGCCGCGCTGGCTCGCGTAGTAGATCGAGTCCAGGGCCTCGCCGTAGATGTCGAGTTGCAGCTGGTCCGCGGCGCCGTTCCCGATTCGCACCGGACGGGAGTCGAGATAGCCGGCCAGGTGGTCGAGTGACTGCTCCTCGAGATCTGAGGAACCGTCCACCCGGTACATGATCTTCAACGGGCCGGACGCCGAGCCTGCCTGCTCGTGGACGCGGTCCGAGAGCCAGCCTATGAACGCACTGGCCTCGTCGACGAAGCCCAGACCTAGTAGCGCGTACACGGAGAACGACGCATCACGGATCCACGTGTAGCGGTAGTCCCAGTTGCGTTCGCCACCGACCTGCTCCGGAAGTCCTGCGGTGGGCGCCGCGACCAGTGCCCCGGTCGGCGCGTAGGTGAGCAACTTCAGCGTGATCGCGGAGCGGTTCACCTGCTCGCGCCAGCGCCCGCGGTAGGTGGACTTGCCGAGCCAGCTCCGCCAGAAGTCCACGGTTTCTGTGAACAGCTCCCACGCCTCTTCTCGCGTGAGCCGGCGTGCGGAGCCGACCGGGCCGAACTCTATGAGCCCGCCGCCGATGTCACCGACCTGCAACGTTCCGGTGGCGCGCAGGATCGGCCCGTTTGGACCGGAGCGCTGCTCGATGCTGATCTTGTTCGCCAGCAGACCGGCAAGGTGCACGGTCGCCTGGGCATCGCCCGCCCGAAACACCGCGCCTTCGTCTGTAAGTTCCACGGTGTGCTGTGCGCGCCCATAGTCGAAGGCGGGGGCGATCTCCATAGAGAGGGACATCTGCCCGCGCACGACCCGCAGGATGCGTACCAGGCGGTGCAACTGCGAGGACCGTGCCTCATTTGAGACCGGCATGAAGTCGATTACTTCGGCAGTGCCCTCTTCGGTCATGAATCGCGTTACCAGGATGGCTGTGTCCGGCAGATAGAGTTGGCGCGCTGTGTAGTTCTCTGCCGTCGGACGTATTTGGCAATAGCCGCCCCGCTCCTGATCCAGCAGGGATGCAAACACCGATGGTGAGTCAAATCTCGGCAGGCACAGCCAATCGATGCTGCCGTCGGTGGACACTAACGCGGCTGTCTGAAGATCGCC
>JBPYES010000318.1:0-10998 GCA_051984825.1 Jatrophihabitantaceae bacterium | reverse complement strand
TCGTCGATCAGATAGCCCAGATCGTCGAACTGCGCACCGAGTTGGTCGACGCACCGGTGCTCACGCCGGGCTTGCTGCGCAAGGCGAAACGGCACGGCATCTCCGATCGGCAACTCGCCGCGCTGCGTCCGGAACTCGCCGGCGAGGACGGGGTGCGGCTGCTGCGCCGGCGCGCCGGCATCCATCCCGTCTACAAGACGGTCGACACCTGTGCGGCCGAGTTCGCTGCCCGTACGCCGTATCACTACTCGTCCTACGACGAGGAAACAGAGGTGGCCCCGCAACCGGACAAGCCAAAGGTGATCATCCTCGGCAGCGGGCCGAACCGCATCGGCCAGGGCATCGAGTTCGACTACTCCTGCGTGCACGCGGTAATGGCGTTGCGTGAGGCCGGCTATGAGACCGTGATGGTCAACTGCAACCCGGAGACCGTGTCCACCGACTACGACACCGCAGACCGGCTGTATTTCGAGCCGTTGACGTTCGAGGACGTGCTCGAGGTGGTGCACGCGGAGCAGGCGAGCGGCACGGTGGCCGGCGTGATCTGCACGCTCGGCGGGCAGACCCCGCTCGGCCTGGCCCAGCGGCTCAAGGACGCCGGCGTGCCGGTGCTGGGCACCCAGCCCGAGGCGATCGACCTTGCCGAGCACCGCGGCGCCTTCGGCCGGCTGCTGCGCGAGGCGGGCCTGCCGACCCCCAAGTTCGGCACGGCGACGTCGTTCGCCGAGGCCAAGGCAGTCGCCGACGCCATCGGCTACCCCGTGCTCGTGCGCCCGTCGTACGTGCTGGGCGGGCGCGGCATGGAGATCGTCTACGACGAGGGCGCGCTCGCGTCCTACATCGAGCGGGCTACCGAGATCGCGCCGGATCATCCCGTACTGGTCGACCGATTCCTCGACGACGCGATCGAGATCGACGTCGATGTGCTCTACGACGGCGAGCAGCTCTACGTCGGCGGCGTGATGGAACACATCGAGGAGGCCGGTATCCACTCCGGTGACTCCGCGTGCGCGCTGCCGCCGATCACACTCGGGCAACGCGACCTCGAAGCTGTCCGGGACTCGACGCTCGCGATCGCCCGCGGGGTGGGCGTCAGGGGGTTGCTGAACGTTCAGTACGCACTGGCCGGCGACGTGCTCTACGTGCTAGAGGCCAACCCGCGCGCGAGCCGCACCGTGCCGTTCGTCTCGAAGGCGACGGCCGTCCCGCTTGCCAAGGCCGCGGCTCGTATCGCGCTCGGTGCGTCGATCGCAGCGCTGCGCAACGAGGGCTTGCTGCCGCGCACCGGCGACGGTGCGACGCTGCCCGACGACGCGCCCATCGCCGTCAAGGAGGCCGTGCTGCCGTTCCACCGATTCCGCAGCCCGGATGGTGCGCACGTCGACTCGCTGCTCGGCCCGGAGATGAAGTCCACCGGCGAGGTGATGGGCTTCGACGCGGTGTTCGGCACCGCGTTCGCCAAGTCGCAGGCAGCCGCCTACGGGTCGCTGCCGGTCAAGGGGACGGTGTTCGTCTCGGTTGCCAACCGGGACAAGCGGGCCGCGCTCTTCCCGGTCAAACGCCTGTACGACCTGGGCTTCCGGATCATCGCCACGTCCGGTACCGCCCAGGTGCTGCGCCGAAACGGGGTGCACGCCGAGGTCGTCGGCAAGTTCTCCGATGGGCCGGGCAACATCGTCGAGAAGATCGCCGCAGGAGAGGTGGACCTGGTGCTGAACACCCCGTGGGGCAACTCGGGGCCGCGCATCGACGGGTACGAAATCCGGACTGCGGCGGTGGCCGCGGGCATCCCGTGCTTGACGACTGTGCAGGCTGCTGCGGCCGCCGTCCAGGGCATCGAGGAGCTGGCCCGGGGTGAGGTCGGGGTGCGGCCGTTGCAGGACCTGCACGCCCAGCTGGCCGAATGGCGAGGCGCGCGATGACACCGGTCCAGGAATCAGCGGAGATCTTCGGGGTGCAGAAGGTCGGCGAGTATTACCAGTTCACACTCGTGGCGCCGGGCGTGGCGGCGTCCTTCGTGCCGGGCCAGTTCGTGGCGGTGGCGGTGGGCGGCGAGCAGTCCTCGATGCTGCTGCGGCGGGCGTTCGCGCTGTACGGAGCAACGCCATCCGACGACTTCGCCGGCACGATCCAGTTCGTCGTCGCCGAACACGGACCTGGCACCGAATGGCTGGTGCGCCGCCGCCCCGGAGAGCATCTCGACGTGGTCGGTCCGCTCGGCACGCCGTTCCGGCTGCCCCGGCGAAAGGTGCCTGCAGTGTTGGTCGGCGGCGGCTACGGAACCGCGCCGCTGATTCCGCTGGCGCGCCAGCTGATCGAGGCGGGATCGGACATCGAATTCATCGTCGGGGCAGCGACTGCTTCGCGACTGTTCGGCGAACTGGCCGCCCGGCGGGTCGCCGGCACCGTCACCGTCACCACCGACGACGGTTCTGCCGGTCTGCGCGGCCGGGTGAGTGACGCGCTGCCCGCGGCGATCAAGCGGATCAACGCGCACGTCGTGTATGCCTGCGGGCCGATGGCGATGCTGCGCGCGGTCGGCGACGTCGCACTGGCGCACACCGTCCAGGCCCAGGTGGCCGTTGAGGAGTCGATGGCCTGCGGGGTGGGCGTATGCATGACCTGCGTATTGCCCGTGCGCGGTGACGACGGGCAGTCACGCTTCGTGCGGGCCTGCGTCGACGGGCCGGTGTTCGACGCAGCGCAGGTTCGCTGGGACGACGTCGGCACGCTGCCGCCCGACCTAGTCGGCGCCGATGCGATGGGAATCTGACTGTGGCCGATATGACGACGAAGCTCGGCTCGCTCACGCTGCCGAACCCGGTGCTGACCGCCTCAGGTTGTGCAGCCTCCGGCAAGGAGCTTCACCAGTTCTTCGACGTGGCCTCCCTGGGCGCCGTCGTGACAAAGTCGATCATGGTGCGGCCTCGGTCGGGACGGCCGACGCCGCGCATGGCCGAAACGCCCAGCGGCATGCTCAACTCGATCGGGCTTCAGGGTCCGGGCATCGAGGCCTTCCTCGACGACGACCTGCCCTGGCTCGCCGAGCGGGGTGCCCGTGTGGTGGTGTCGATCGCCGGTGGGCATACCGATGAGTACGTCGCGCTGGCCCGCCGGCTGTACGGCAACCCGGCCGTGTCGCTGATCGAGGTCAACATCTCGTGCCCGAACGTCGAGAACCGCGGGCAGGTCTTCGCCTGCGACCCGGCTGCGTCAGGCCGGGTGATCGGCGCGGTGCGCCGGGCTGCGGACCCGAAGGTGCCCGTGTTCGCCAAACTCTCTCCGGACGTCACCGACATCACGGTGATCGCGCGGGCCTGCGCCGACAACGGCGCCGACGGATTCTCGCTGATCAACACCCTGCTGGGCATGGCAATTGACACGGACACGCTGGCTCCGGTACTCGGCGGGGTAACGGGCGGGCTGTCCGGCCCGGCGATCCGGCCGGTCGCGCTGCGGTGTGTCTGGCAGGTGCGCGAGGCGCTGCCCCACCTGCCGATTCTGGGCATGGGCGGTATCCGCTCCGGGCTGGATGCGCTGCAGTTCGTGCTGGCCGGCGCCGCGGCGGTATCGGTGGGCACCGCGGTGTTCGGCGATCCGTCCGCACCGGTGCGAGTACTCGCCGAACTGGACCAGGCGCTGGACGAGCGCGGATTCGCCTCCGTTGCCGACGCCGTCGGCTTCGCGCACCGCTCGGTCGCGGAACCGGCGAAGGAGACCGTATGACTTTCGGCGCGCGTCTTGACGCCGCGATCCTCGAGCGAGGCCCGCTGTGCGTCGGCGTCGACCCGCACACGTCGCTGCTGGAGCAGTGGGGCCTACCGGTCTCGGCGGCCGGCCTCGAGCGATTCGCGCTGACCTGCGTCGAGGCATTCGCCGGCGAAGTCGCCGTGCTCAAGCCCCAGTCGGCGTTCTTCGAGGCATTCGGATCGGCCGGCATCGCCGTACTGGAGCGTACGGTGCGCTCGGCCCGAGCTGCCGGTGCGTTGGTGTTGCTGGACGTCAAGCGCGGCGATATCGGCTCGACGATGGCTGCCTACGCAAACGCCTACCTCGACCCGTCGGCGCCGCTGGCCGTCGACGCGATCACGATCACGCCGTACGTCGGCGTGGGGTCGCTCTCACCGGCGTTCGATGCTGTCGAGAAGCACGGCACCGGCGCGTTCGTTGTCACGCTCACGTCCAATCCGGAAGGCGTGCAGGTGCAGCAGGCGCGGCGGGCCGACGGCCGCACCGTGGCGCAAACCGTGGTGGACGACGTGGCGGTCCGCAATGCGGGCGGCACGTCGCTGGGGTCGATCGGCGTGGTCGTGGGGGCGACCCTGTCCGAGCTGCCCGCCGACCTGTCGAAGCTGAACGGGCCGATCCTGGCGCCCGGCGTCGGGGCGCAGGGCGGCACCCCGGCCGACGTCCGGCGCCTGTTCGGTGGTGCGCCGGGCGTGCTGCCCACCGTGTCGCGTGACGTGCTGCGCGCCGGTCCCGACATCACCGCACTGCGTGATGCGGCCCGTCGCTATCAGGAGCAGTTCGCCTAGCCCACGAGTGCCTTGGTCGCGGCGACGAGCGCGCCGAGGCCTTTCTTGGCGTCGGTGAAGAACATGCTCGTCTTCGGGTTGGTGTAGAGCTCGTTGTCGATCCCGGCGTAGCCGGAGGCCATGGAGCGCTTGATCACGATGATCGACTTTGCGTGGTCGACGTCGAGGATCGGCATTCCCGACACCGGATTGCCGGGCCGGCGGGCCGCCGGGTTCGTCACGTCGTTGGCACCGACGACGAGCGCCACGTCGGTGCGGTCGAACTCGGGGTTGACGTCGTCCATTTCTTTGAGCTGGTCGTAGGGGACGTTCGCCTCAGCGAGCAGCACGTTCATGTGTCCCGGCATGCGGCCCGCGACCGGGTGGATCGCGTAGGTGACCTCGACACCGCGCTCCTCGAGCATCTTGCCCAGCTCCTGGCACTCGTGCTGGGCCTGCGCGGCCGCCAGCCCGAAGCCCGGGACGACGATCACCTTGTTCGCGTACGCCAGTTGCAGCGCGGCGTCGTCGACGGCGATGGACTTGACGGTCCCACCGGCACCGGCCGACTCCACGGCAGCCGAGCTCGCCGTGCCGAAACCGCCGGCGATGATATTGACGACTGAGCGGTTCATTGCGTCGGCCATGAGCTTGGTCAGGATGGAACCGGACGCGCCGACCAGCGCGCCGGCGATGACGAGTGTGGTGTTCTGGAGCACGAATCCGGCCATCGCGACAGCGGTGCCGGTGAACGCGTTCAGCAGAGAGATCACGACCGGCATGTCGGCGCCGCCGATCGGCAGCACCATGAGGATCCCGAACGCTGCGGCGACGACCGCCACCACCACGAGCACGCCGACGTTGTGCGCGCCCGCGATGACCCAAGCGCCGAATCCGATGAAGGCGAGGGCGGCAACGGCCATGGCCGGGCGTGCCCCCGGAAAGGTAACCGGCTGACTCCAGTAGCCCTGCAGCTTCGCCGCCGCGATCAGCGAGCCGGAGAACGTGATGCAGCCGATCACGACGTCGAGGATCGTCGCGGTGGCCGTGCCGGCAGGGATATGCGGGCGCTGGTTGTAGTCGGCGATCGCGATCAGCGCGGCCGCGCCGCCACCGACCGCGTTGAATAGCGACACCAATTGCGGCATCGCGGTCATCGCGATCTTGCGCGCGGTGTACAGGCCCCAGGCACCGCCGACCAGCACCCCGGCGATGAGCACCAGCCAGCGGGCGGTGTTCATGTGCGCGCCGTCCTGGCCCGTGGCGACGCCCACGAGTGCCGCGACGATCGCGACGAACATTCCGGACGCGGAGACCCAGTTGCCGCGCCGCGCAGTCGCGGGGGAGTTCATCAGGTGCAGGCCGAGGACGAAGCAGACCGCCGCGAACAGCGAGAAGAACCGTATGCCGATCTCCAAGCCGCTCATTGATCCTCGGCTTTCTTCGGCATCGGGCGCTTCTTGAACATCTCGAGCATCCGGTCGGTGACGAAGTATCCGCCGACGACGTTTGCCGCGGCGAACGCGGCCGCGATGAACAGCAGCACATAGCCGATCGGGCTGCTCACGAAGCCGGCCAGGATGATCACGCCGACGAGTACGACGCCATGGATGGCGTTCGCGCCGGACATCAGCGGTGTGTGCAACGTGGCGGGCACCTTGCTGATGACCTCGAAACCGACCAGCAGCGCCAGGACGAAGATCGTCATGTCGCCGACGAACGAGCCTGTCATGGCGTCGCCTCCAGGAGCTTGCCGGTCGCCTCGTGGACGACCGAGCGGTTGTACGTGATGACGACGCCGCGCTGAATCTCGTCGTCCAGGTCGACGGCCAGCTGGCCTTCGGACAGTAAGTGCAATAGCAGCGCGCTGATGTTGCGCGCATAGGCGTTGGACGCGCTGGTCGGCATCTGCGCCGGTAGGTTGCCCGCCCCGATGATGGTCACCCCGTTGTTCGTCACGATCGTCTCGCCGGGCTGGGAGATTTCGACGTTGCCGCCCAGGTCGCTCGCCGCCATGTCGACGATCACCGAGCCGGCCCGCATGCTCTTCACCGTGTCCGCGGTGACCATGAGTGGCGGACGTCGTCCGGGCACCTGTGCGGTCGTGATCACCACGTCGTGCTTGGCGATGTGCTCGGCCAGCTCGGCCTGCTGCGCTGCCTGCTCGTCGGCGGTGAGCGCGCGCGCGTAGCCGCCCTCGCCGGCCGCGGCTGCTACCGACTTGAGTTCGATGAACTGCGCGCCCAGCGACTTCACCTCGTCCCGAGAGGCCGGGCGGACGTCGTAGGCACGCACGATCGCGCCGAGGCGGCGCGCCGTGCCGATCGCCTGCAGCCCAGCGACGCCCGCGCCCAGCACTAGTACCGCCGCGGGCTTGGAGGTCCCTGCCGCGGTGATCAGCAGCGGAAAGAAGCGCTCGAACGTGTCGGCGGCGACGAGCGCGGCCTTGTAGCCGGCGATGTTCGCCTGGGAGCTCAGCGCGTCCATGCTCTGGGCGCGGCTAAGCGTGCGGGGCAGCCCGTCGAGGCTGATCGCGGTGACACCGCGCGCAGCCAGGTCGGCCATGAGCTGCGGGTTCAGCAACGGCTGGAGCAGCCCGATGACCGCCTGTCCCGAGCGCAAGCGCTGCGGTGGCGGCGGGTTGACGCACAACACGACGTCGGCCTGGGCGAACAGGGCGTCGGTGTCGACGACGGTGCCACCGGCCTCCGCGTAGTCCTCGTCCGGAAACCATGCCCGGGCACCGGCGCCGGACTCCACGAGCACCTCCACGCCGGCGCTTCGCAGCCGCGACACGGAATCCGGCGTGAGCGCAACCCGGCGCTCGCCCAGGGCCGTCTCCTGGACCACGCCGACCCGCACGGCTGCCATGGTTTGGACCTCCTCGCTCGTGCAAAGCATCGAAGACCTCGGCGTTGCACACCCTAACGACAGCATCATCATCACCTTCGGCTGCGCCGGTGTGGGCGCGGTCTGGAGCGACCGGCACGTCCCAGGCGGCACTAGGGTCGCGGTATGCCCAGCCGCCTGACCGTGCTCTCCGGTCCGTCCGGGGTGGGCAAGGGCACCGTGGTGCAAGCCGTGCGCGAGCTGCATCCCCATGTTTGGGTGTCCGTGTCGTGCACCACGCGCACGCCCCGGCCCGGCGAGCGCAACGGCGTGCAATACCACTTCGTCGACCGGGCCAGCTTCACGCGGATGATCGAGCGCGGCGAGCTGCTCGAGTACGCCGAGTTCGCCGGAAACCTCTACGGCACGCCCAGTGCCCCTGTCTACGAGCACCTCGCGACCGGGATTCCGACGCTGCTGGAGATCGAGCTACAGGGCGCACGGCAGGTGCGGGCATCCGTGCCGCAGGCGCAGTTCGTGTTCCTCGTCCCGCCGTCCTGGGACGAGTTGGACCGCCGGCTGTCCGTCCGCGGCACCGAGCCACGCGACGTGATCGAGGCCCGGCTGGCCCGGGCCCGCGTCGAGCTCGCGGCCGAAAGCGAGTTCGACAAGGTGATCGTCAACGACGACGTCGGCCGCGCCGCCGCCGAATTGGTATCGTTGATCGAGGCTGCGTGCGCCAAGCACGATCAGCCAGACCGACAAGAAAGCTGAGACGTGTCCGCATCTGTGACCACGCCCGAAGGCATTACCAACCCGCCGATCGACGAACTGCTCGAGCGCGCGCAGTCGAAGTACGCGCTCGTCATCATCGCAGCGAAGCGGGCCCGGCAGATCAACGCCTACTACAGCCAGCTCGGCGAGGGCTTGCTCGAGTACGTCGGCCCACTGGTCGAGACGGCGCCGCAGGAGAAGCCGCTGTCCATTGCGCTGCGTGAGATCAACAGCGACCTGATCGAGTTCAAGCCCTCGGAGTAGAAGCGCGGCGCGCTCTTCACGCGAGCGCGCAATCTCGTGTGCGCCACGGCGAACGGCTCGCCGCCCCGAGGGCGGACTCGCAGTTCCCCACGCAAGCGTCGCTAGCGCGACGCGCGGGGCGCACGCTCTTCGCGCGAGCGCTCATCGCCCCGTGGGTTCTGTTCCGTCACGGTGTCGCCTTGCCCGCCTGTCCGCGTGGTTTGCTGTTCTCGTGAGCCGGATTGTGTTGGGCGTGGCGGGGGGGATTGCCGCCTACAAGGTGGCTGACCTGCTGCGCAAGCTGACCGAGTCGGGGCATGAGGTAACCGTCGTCCCCACCGATGCGGCGCTGCGCTTCGTCGGCGCACCGACCTGGGCGGCGCTGTCGCGCCATCCGATTGCGACCGACGTGTGGACCGGCGCCGAGGATGTGCCGCACGTCCAACTCGGTCGCGATGCCGACCTCGTGGTGGTGGCGCCGGCCACTGCCGACATGCTGGCCCGTGCGGCGCACGGCATCGCCGACGACCTGATAACGAACACGCTGCTGACGGCGCGCTGTCCGGTGCTGTACGTCCCCGCTATGCACACCGAGATGTGGGAGCACCCCGCGACCGCCGAGAACGTCGCAACCTTGCGCCGCCGTGGCGTGGCGGTGCTCGAGCCCGCGATCGGGCGGCTCACCGGCGCAGATTCCGGCAAGGGCCGCCTGCCGGAGCCCGCCGAGATCGCCCAACTCGCCGACCTCCTGCTCCGCCGCCCGGACGCCTTGCCGCCTGACCTCGTCGGCCGTCATGTGCTCGTCACCGCCGGCGGCACACGCGAGCCGATCGACCCGGTGCGCTTCCTCGGCAACTCCTCGTCGGGGCTGCAGGGCTACGCGCTGGCAACCGTGGCCTCCGCGCGGGGAGCCAGTCAGGTCACCGTCGTCGCAGCCAATACCGAGCTACCGGATCCGGCCGGGGCCGCCGTCGTCCGCGTCACGACCACCGCCGAGCTGCGCGAGGCCGTGCACAAGGCCGCTGCCGACGCCGACGTCGTCGTCATGGCCGCGGCGATCGCTGACTTCCGCCCGGCCGCGCAGGCGGCACACAAGATCAAGCGTTCGGATGCCGATCCGGCGCCGATCGCCCTGGTCAAGAACCCGGACATCCTGGGCGAACTGGTCGCCGCGCGCCGCCCCGGTCAGGTCCTGGTCGGCTTCGCCGCCGAGACCGGGGACGAGACCAGTGACGTCCTTGAGCACGGCCGCGCGAAGCTCGCCCGCAAGGGCTGCGATCTGCTGGTGGTGAACGCTGTCGGGGCCGGCAGGGCGTTCGGGCAGCCGGACAACGCTGCGGTGATCCTTGGTGCCGACGGCAGCGAGATGCCGGTGCCGCTCGGCCCGAAGGTTGTGCTCGCCGCGGCGGTATGGGACGCCGTTCGATCTCTACCCGGCCGGTAGACTCGCCGGGACCTATTCCCCCGATCCCCGGAGTATCTGTGAACCGCCGCCTGTTCACGTCGGAGTCCGTGACTGAAGGACACCCTGACAAGATCGCAGACCAGATCAGTGACTCGGTCCTCGACGCGCTGCTCACGCAAGACCCGTCGAGCCGCGTCGCCGTCGAGACGCTCATCACGACCGGTCAGGTCCACGTCGCCGGCGAGGTGACGACGGAGGCTTACGCCGACATTCCGACGATCGTGCGGGAGCGAATCCTCGAGATCGGCTACGACTCGTCCCGCAAGGGCTTCGACGGCGCATCGTGCGGTGTGAACGTGGCGATCGGCTCCCAGTCGCCGGATATCGCACAGGGTGTCGATTCCGCCTACGAGGCGCGCGTCGAAGGCGACGACGATCCCCTCGACCGGCAGGGCGCCGGCGACCAGGGCCTGATGTTCGGCTTCGCCTGCGACGAGACGCCCGAACTGATGCCCCTGCCGATCGCGCTGGCGCACCGGCTGGCAGAGCGACTGTCTGTGGTGCGCAAGGACGGCACCGTCCCGTACCTCCGCCCAGACGGCAAGACGCAGGTCACCATCGAGTACATCAACGGCAGGCCGGCGCGCCTTGACACCGTGGTGGTGTCGAGCCAGCACGCTGCCGACATCGACCTGAACACGCTGCTCAAGCCGGACATCGCTGAGCACGTCATCATGCCGGTCATCGCAGACCTCGGTATCGACACCGACGATTACCGGCTGTTCGTCAACCCCACCGGCCGCTTCGAGATCGGCGGTCCCATGGGCGATGCCGGGCTGACCGGTCGCAAGATCATCGTCGACACCTACGGCGGTTATGCCCGGCACGGCGGTGGGGCCTTCTCGGGCAAGGACCCGTCCAAGGTCGACCGCTCGGCGGCATACGCGCTGCGCTGGGTTGCCAAGAACGTGGTGGCGGCCCGCCTTGCGAGCAAGGTCGAGGTGCAGGCCGCTTACGCGATCGGCAAGGCGCAGCCCGTTGGCCTGTTCATCGAGACGTTCGGCACCGAGACAGCCGACCCGGCGAAGATCGCGAGCGCGATCACCGAAACGTTTGACCTGCGCCCAGCCGCGATCATCCGGGACCTCGATCTCAAGCGGCCGATCTACACGCAGACGGCGGCCTACGGTCACTTCGGCCGGGAGCTGCCCGACTTCACCTGGGAGCGCACCG
>JBPYES010000317.1:0-4165 GCA_051984825.1 Jatrophihabitantaceae bacterium | reverse complement strand
CGAACCGGCTCGATCAGCGCGTCGTTGGCGGCGCCGTAGAAGCCGCCGTAGCGCAGCGCGATGCCACCGAAGTCGGTGGTCGCCTGCTCCAGATGGGTGATCGCTGCGAAGGTCTTGCTGGTGTTCGGCGGCGGGCTGTCATCGAGGGGGTCGGTTTCGGTTTTGATCGGCCCGCCTTGACGCTTGTAGATGTAGGGCGCGAAGCTCTGCGCCACAAATCGGCGCACCCCCGCCTCGCGGGCCGCGGCCAACAGTGCGTCCGTTCCCTCGGTGCGCAACCGGTTCGTCGTCGCGAAGGTCTTGTCGAGATTCCGGCCGAACTTCACGTTGGCCAGCGCGGTTGCCTGGTGCACGATCGCGTCGGGCTTGCTGTCCAGGACGGCCTTGCGCACCGCGGGCGCGTCGAGCAGGTCGACTCGGACCGGTTCGGCGCCGAGGTTCCAGAGCAGCTCCGCACTCGCCGGCGAGTTGTGCGCGCCGATCACCGCGTGCCCGGCCTCGATCAGCTGTGGGACAAGGCGGCATCCGAGCGCGCCGCTGGCCCCGGCAACGAAGACTCGCATAGTGTTTTCCTTCCACTTGGCCTCATAGGTCACTGGGGAGACACCTCGGAAACCGCGGATGTGACCGGTCCGAGCGTGATCAGCGACACCCCGCCCCGGTCACATCCGGTGCCCCTGGCGGGTCTTCCTGTATGGCCCGTCGCCGAGGGAGGATTCTGATCGGATGAGCGAGCAGGACTGGCTTGCACAGCAGTTCGAGGAGCACCGGCGCCGTCTGCGGGCGGTCGCGTACCGGATGCTGGGCTCGATGAGCGAGGCCGAAGACGCCGTGCAGGAAGCCTGGCTGCGCCTCAGCCGCTCTGAGCCGGGCGAGATCGAGAACCTGTCCGGGTGGCTGACCACCGTCGTCGCCCGGGTGTCGCTGAACATGCTGCGCTCGCGTGCGGCGCGCCGCGAGCAGCCGCTGAGCCCGCACCTGCCGGACCCGATCATCGACCGCGCCGACGGCGTCGATCCGGAGCACGAGGCGCTGCTCGCCGACTCGGTCGGGCTCGCGCTGCTCGTGGTGCTCGAGACGTTGACGCCGCCCGAGCGGCTGGCGTTCGTGCTGCACGACATGTTCGGCGTCCCGTTCGAGCAGATCGCGACGCTGCTCGACCGTTCCCCGCAGGCGGCTCGGCAGCTGGCCAGCCGCGCGCGGCGGCGGGTCCGCGCCCAGCCCACCACCCCGGACGTTGACGTCAGCGCACAACGGGAGGTCATCGACGCGTTCATGGCTGCGGCGCGCACCGGTGACTTCGAGGCACTTGTGGCCACACTCGACCCCGACGTCGTGCTGCGCTCCGACGGTGGTGCAGCACTCGCCGCCCTGTCCGGCGAGGTGCACGGCGCGTTGGCGGTCGCGCAACAGGCCACCCTGTGGTCCCAGGTCGAACTCACCATGCAACCCGTGCTCGTCAACGGCGCCGCAGGTGCCGTTGTGATGCGCGACGGTGCGGTGTTCGCGATCGCGTCGGTCATCGTCCGCAACGGAAAGATCGCCGAGATGGACTTCCTCGCTGACCCGGAACGCCTCGCCCGCCTCGATCTCGCAGTGCTCGGCGACTAGCTGGGTTGCGACGGCATGGCCACCAACTCGCAGACTCACCTGGTCGACACTGCGGACGGGCGCCGGCTGCGGGTTGAGATCGCCGGAGACAGCGACCGGGTCATCCTCGCGCACCTAGGCACGCCCAACGCGGGCGTCTTGTTCGAGCCGTGGGTGCGCGACGCACTCACCCGCAGTCTGAGCCTGGTTACCTACGACCGTCCCGGCTACCGCGGGTCTTCTTCGCAGCCGGGACGGATCATTGCCGACTGCGTCGACGACGTCCGCGCGATCGCCACATCCCTCGGGTTCACGCGTTGCGCCGTGTGGGGCTTTTCCGGAGGCGGCCCGCACGCGCTGGCATGCGCAGCGCTGCCCGGAGACCTGGTCGCCGCGGTGGCGACGATCGGCTCGCCCGCTCCTCCGGACGCGGCGGGCCTGGACTATTTCGGCGGCATGTCCGACGAGACGCGGCAGGACATCGAACTGCTCCGCACCGACCGCCCCGAGTGGGCGCGAATCAGTGTCGAACAGCGCGAGGCGTTACTCGCCTTGACCGCCACGGAACTCGTCGAGAGCTGGTCGGAGCGCAAGGCAACCATTGACGGCGCGGCGATGCGTAGTGAGTTCGGCGGCTGGCTGTATCGGGCCGTCCAGGACGGCATGGCCACGTCGATCGACGGCGTGCTCGACGACAACGTCGCGATCTTCCAGCCTCCATGGGGCTTCGAGGTGACGTCGATCTCGACCCCGGTGAAGGTGTGGCACGGCGCCCGGGATGGCTTCGTGCCGTGCGCGCACGGCCGCTGGCTCGTCGCGCAGATCCCCGGTGCCGAGGCCGACCTCAACGACCGGGACGGGCATATGACTGTCGTCGCCGAACGCATCGGCGATGTTCACGCGTGGCTGGCGCGCTATCTGTAGTACGCCGAGATCGGCATCCTCAGGTCTTTGCCCAGCGCGCCTCGGCCAGGCCGTACAAGCCGAAGACGATGAGCCCGGCCGCCAGGACGCCGAGGACCCAGGGGCCGTAGGAGCGATCGGCCAGCGTCCGGAGGGCTCCGTCGAGGCCGGTCGACTTGCCCGGGTCGTAGGTGACTGCGGCGTCGATGACGAGCACACCCGCGAGCGCGAACACGAGACCGCGGGCAATGTTGCCGATCATCCCGGCACGGACGACGACTCCGCGCTTCCGACCGGTGAGCTCATTCATCTGCAGCTGCTTCGTGAATTTCTTCCGGGCGCCCTCGACGATCAGCATCAGACCCACGACGATTACGACCAGCCCGATCAGCCCGACCAGCCAGCGTCCACCGTCGTGGCGCATGACGCGGGCGGTCATGGTCGCCTGCTGCTGCGACTGGCTCTGCCGGGACGTGCCCGCGATGAAGCCGAACGTCATGACTGCGAAGGCGGCGTAGACCGTTCCTCGTACGAGGGAGCGCAGCCGCGGACCTTTCTTCCGCCCCTCGGCTGCTGTGCCGAATGCGGCCTCCTTGAGCCGCCACAACGCATACGCGGCGAGACCGACACCGAGCAGCCACAGCAGCACCATGCCGAACTTCTGTTGAGCGATTTCCGCGATCGCACCGCGCTGGTTCGCCTCGTGGCTACCGTGGCCGAGCGCGATCTGCACCGCCAGCCACCCGATCAGAAGATAGACGACCGCGCGGGCCGTGAGCCCGAGTCGCGCCATACCGCCGACCGCCCGCGAGCGCGATGCGCGCCGCGCACGATAGGCGTACGTAGATGTGTTCTCCACACCCGGTGATTCCCGCATTCGCACGTCTGCAAACCCCAAGCGGCTAGTACTTGTTGCGGATGCGCATCGCGAGCGGGCGTCCGTCCGGGTCGTAGATCGTGCGGTAGAGCGGGCGCGCCCACAGCATCGTGCGCCGTGGCAGCGGGACGTCCGCGTACGGACGCAGCCGGCCCGGGGGCCGATCACCTCGGCGTCCGCTGTCGTGCCAGGCCGAAAGGCGACGGGCGCTGTTGGCGAATTCCTCGAACGCGGACACCGGATCGACCAGGTCCGCGTCGTCGCCGTCGTCGCGGTCGAGGTGCTCGCGAGCGAGATTCAGGCGGAGTTCGCGGGCGAAACGCCGCGCGCCCGTTCCGAATCCGTCGACCACCCGCGGCTCGCGCTCGTCGAGCGCTTCGTCGAGCAGTCCGCACGAGATCTCCGAGTCGTGCGTCCACGAGCGCCGGTTGACGTTGTCCGAGCCGATAGAGGCCCAGACGTCATCGATCACACACACCTTGGCGTGCACGTACACCGGCGTGCCGGCATGGTTCTCGACGCCGTAGACGGCGACCCGATCGCCGCCCGCGTCGCGCACCATGCGGAGCGCATCGTGGCGGCCGACCAGGTTCGGCGGGTGGGTCCAGCGGCCGTCCTGATCGGGGTGATGCGGGATGACGACGATGAGGCGCAGCCGGGGGTTCGCGGCGAGCGCATCGGCGAAGGAACGAACCACGGGAGCGGCCCAGAAATACTGATCCTCTACGTAGATCAGACTGCGCGCACGGGCGATCACCTTCTGGTATGCGCGCGCGATGCTGCGTTCGCCCCGTC
>JBPYES010000316.1:0-4872 GCA_051984825.1 Jatrophihabitantaceae bacterium | reverse complement strand
AGGACGGTGGTGCTCAGTGTCGAGAACACCGGCGAGAAGCTCACCCCGCAGTTGGTGTCGACACTTGGCGAGCCGTTCGTTCGCGGCACGGAACGCATACGCACCGACCACGCAGGTGTCGGGCTCGGCCTCGCAATCGTCAAAAGCATTGCGCAGGCACACGACGGAACATTCACTCTCACCCCCCGAGCCACTGGGGGACTATGCGTCACCGTGCAACTACCAGCCGCGACACCGCATGCGGACAAATGACGATCAGGAATTGCCGCACGGTGAGCGTGCCAATTCCCGACTTACTGCTCGGGGTCGCGCCATTCGCTCGCGAGCACCGCATACACCAACTCGTCAGTCCATTCGCCCTTGATGAACTCGTTACTGACGAAGTGCGCCTCGCGTCGCATGCCGAGCCTCTCGAGCACCCGCGCCGAGGCGGTGTTGCGCGCGTCCAGGCGGCCCACAATGCGGTGCAGCCCGAGTTCGTCGAAGCCGAGTCGCAGCAGCGCCGCGCCCGCCTCGGTGGCGTAACCATTGCCGGAGTAGTCCGGATGGAGCACGTAGCCGATCTCCCCGGCCCGGTGTTCGCGGCTGTGCCACATCAGCACCACGTCGCCGAGGAGTGCACCGGTCTCCCTTTCCAGCACAGCCAGGCTGAGGTTCTGCCCCTCGTCGGTGAGCTCGGCCGGGCTGTCGGTGAAGCGGGCGGCGATCTGTTCGCGCGTCTGCGGCAGGAAAAGCAGGTAGCGGCAGACATCCTCGCGGGACCGGTACCGGAACATCGCGTCCGTGTCGTCGGGGAGGATCGGGCGCAGGGTCAAGCGCTTGGTAAGGATGGGGTAGACGGGTCGTAGCTGCACGTGTTCATCGTCGCAGGGATGTCAGGCGGGTTTCGTCTCTGCGAGCACCCACTGCGCGTACGCGGGCGCGGCGTCGACCACGGGCAGCGCGATCACGCACGGGACGTCGTAGGGGTGGTCGCGGTCGGCACGTTCGACGATGGCCGGGACAAGATCGCGGCGGGTGTGCAGCGCGACGCGCGCCTCTGTCGCGTCCTCGATCGCACCCTGCCAGCGGTAAATCGACCGGATCGTGGTGGTGTTCTGGCCGCACGCGGCGAGGCGGTCGGCGACGAGTGCGCGGGTGAACTCGGCGAGCCAGGCGGCGTCCGGCCCGGTGATGACCACTTCGCAGATCTCGTCGCTCACGCGTCGCTCCTTGACAAGCCGCGGCGTCAGGAGCACGTTAAGCGCACCCCACCCAGCCCGACAACCCGGGTCTCCCCCTAGGAGCCCACGTGGCACGGCACCGTCTCCACGAACGGCATCCCCACCATTCGCGGCACTCCAGCACGCACACCGCCGCGCCGGACGTGGTCGCCTGGAGGGTGGACGGGACGCCCGAGAGCGTGCGCGCCGCCATCCAGCGCTACTGGGCCGACGGGCTCGACGCGCACACGATCGCCGAGCGCCTGGCGTACTACGGCGTCACAGTGCACGACGTCATCGCCGTGCGGTATCTCAACCCGGGCTAGCGGCATGCCCTAGCGTTTGCGGCATGGGCTGCACGGCAGCGGTCATCTGGGACGAGGCGTATCTCGGCTACGACTTCGGTGATCACCCGCTCAACCCGGTGCGGCTCGACCTCACCGTCCGGTTGGCCCGCGAGCTCGGTGTTCTCGACGGCGTACGCGTCGTGCCGCCCACACCGGCGGACGAGAGCCAGCTGCTGACGATCCACGACGCGGGCTACCTGCGCGCCGTGCGGCGCGCGTCCGACGATCCGACGTTCGAGGGGTACGGCCTGGGTACGTCGGATGATCCGGTCTTCCCCGGCATGTATGACGCTTCGGCGCTGATCGCCGGGGGATCGGCGCGCGCCGCACAGCTGGTGGCTGATGCCAGCGTGGAGCACGCGGTGAACATCGCCGGCGGGCTGCACCACGCCATGCGCGACTACGCGTCCGGTTTCTGCATCTTCAACGACGTGGTACTCGGGATCCGCACCCTGCTGGCGAGCGGAGTGGCGCGCATTGCGTACGTGGACGTGGACGTACACCACGGTGACGGTGTGCAGGCGGCCTTCTACGACGATCCGCAGGTGCTGACGATCAGCCTGCATCAGGACCCGCGCACGCTGTTCCCCGGCACGGGCTTGCCGTCCGAGCTCGGCGTGGGCGACGCCGAGGGGACGTCGATCAACGTCGCGCTGCCGCCCGGCACCGACGACGCCGGCTGGCTGCGCGCGTTCCGGGCAGTAGTGCCCGGTGCGGTTCGGGCGTTCCGCCCGGACGTCCTCGTCACGCAGTGCGGCTGCGACACGCACCACGACGATCCGCTCGCGAACCTGGACCTGACCGTGGACGGCCAGCGCGCCGCGATCGGCGAGCTGCACACGCTGGCTCACGAGCTGGCGGGCGGGCGCTGGCTGGCCTTCGGCGGTGGTGGCTACGGGCTGGTGCGCTGCGTGCCGCGCACGTGGACGCACCTGATCGCGGAGACGTCCGGGCAACGTGTCGCCCTGGACACCGCCATTCCGCCGGGCTGGGCAACGCACGTGCGCGAGCTCGGCGGCCGCCCGCCGGAGCGCATGGGCGAACGCAGCGCGCCGCCTGACGTCGTGCCGTGGATGCCGGGCGGCGAGTCCTGGCTGGACCGGACGATCCTGGCCAGCCGGCGTGCGGCGTTCCCCCTGCTCGGCCTCGACCCCGACGACCCCCGTGACTGAGGATCCGAGCGGGGGAGGCGTGAGCTACCCCCCGCACTGGGAGGCGGACGTCGTCGTCACGGACGGCGGCATCGTGCACCTGCGCCCGATCGAGCCGGCCGACGCCGACGCGCTCGTCAAGTTCCACGGCGGCCTGTCGGCACGCACCCGCTATCTGCGGTACTTCTCGGCGTACCCACGCATCCCGGAACGTGACCTCTACCGGTTCACCCACGTCGACCATCACGACCGGGTGGCCCACGTCGCCTGGCTGGGCGACGAGATCATCGCGGTCGGGCGCTACGAGCGCACGCCGGGCACCGACGAGGCCGAGGTCGCGTTCGTCGTGGCGGACGCTCATCAGGGTCGCGGCATCGGCTCCGTGCTGCTCGAACATCTTGCGGCGGCCGCCCGCGAGTGCGGCATCGCCCGGTTCACTGCCTTGGTGCTCGCAGAGAACGACGCGATGATCCGGGTGTTCCGCGAAGCCGGCTATCAGACGAAGAGACACCTCGAGCAGGGCGAGATCACGCTCACCTTCGATGTGGACGAGACGGCGCTGACCGAGAAGGTCATGCGTGAGCGCGAGCAGCATGCCGAGGCGCAGTCGATCAGGCGGCTGCTGTTCGCCCGGGCGATCGCCGTCATCGGGGCGAGCAACGATCACGGCAAGATCGGCAACGTCGTCGTCCGCAACCTGCTGCGCATGGGCCTGTCCGGCACGCTCTACCCGGTGAATGAGCACGCGCAGCACGTCTCCGGCGTGCGTGCCTACCCGTCCGTGCTGGACGTGCCGGATCCGGTCGACCTCGCGGTGCTGTGCATTCCCGCCGATGCGGTGCCCCCCGTGGTCGAGCAGTGCGCCGTCAAGGGCGTACACGCGCTGGTCGTGATCAGCGGCGGATACGGCGAGAGCGGCGACGCGGACGGACGCGAGGCACAGCGCGCCCTGGTCGCCAAGGCGCGTCAGCACGGTATGCGGGTGGTCGGGCCGAACTGCCTCGGCGTGATCAACACTGACGCGGAGGTGCGCCTCAACGCGTCGCTGGCCGCGACGCCGCCACTACCAGGACGTGCCGGGTTCTTCTGCCAGTCCGGGGCATTGGGGATCGCGGTGCTGGGCGAGGCGACCCGTCACGGGCTGGGCGTATCGACGTTCGTGTCGGCGGGTAACCGCGCCGACGTCTCCGGCAACGACCTGCTCCAGTACTGGGAGACCGACGAGGCCACCGACGTCGTGCTGCTCTACCTGGAAAGCTTCGGCAACCCGCGCAAGTTCGCCCGGCTGGCGCGCCGGCTCGGGCGCCGCAAGCCGATCGTCGCGGTCAAGAGCGGGCGCGGACTGGTTTCAGCCGGCCCGGCAAGCACTGCCGTCGAGCTGCCCGAGGTGACGGTCGCCGCGCTGTTCGAGGCGTCCGGGGTGATCCGCGTCGACACCTTGGCCGACCTGCTTGACGTCGCGCTGCTGCTCACCACGCAGCCACTGCCACCCGGCGATCGCGTGGCAGTGGTGAGCAACTCGACCGCGGTGGCAGTGCTGGTCGCCGACGCCTGCGCATCGTCGCAGCTGCCGCTTTCCCGGCTGACCGACGTCGGCACCGACGCCACGCCGGACACGTTCGAGACGGCGGTATTGGACGCGGTGCGCGCGGACGATGTCGACGCAGTCGTCGCCGTGTTCGTCCCGCCCCTTTCGGACATTGCCGCCGACGAATATGCAGCAGCGCTGCACTCTGCGGTGGGCAACAAGCCGGTGCTGTCGACGTTCCTCGGGTTCGAGGGCATCCCGACGGCATTGGCCAAGCCCGGGCCGTCCGCGCCGACCCCGGGCTCGGTGCCGTCCTATCGCACGCCGGAGCGGGCGGTGCGCGCCCTGGCCGGCGTGATCCGGTACGCGCAGTGGCGGCGCCGTCCTCCCGGCCGGGTACCCGGGTTCGACGTGGACGTGGCACGAGCCCGCTCGCTGGTGGCGGCGGACCCCGTCGACGCGATAGCGCTACTGGCCTGTTACGGCATCGCGGTCGATCTGAACGGCGACGCTGAGGGCGTCGAGGTCGTACTCGGCGTGCACGACGATCCGTCATTCGGCACGCTCGTGTCGTTCGGGGTCGGCGGCGTGGCGACGGAGCTGCTCGGCGATCATGCCTACGCCACGGTGCCGCTCACCGACGT
>JBPYES010000315.1:0-3332 GCA_051984825.1 Jatrophihabitantaceae bacterium | reverse complement strand
GCGAGCACCTGCTGCGTGAAGCGGAACTCTGGTGCGCCACGGCCGCCGTACGCCTAGGTACGCCATATCCGTATGAGCAGCTCGACCGGATCTGGAAGCTCGTGCTGCTGCAGCAGTTCCACGACATTCTGCCTGGGTCGTCCATCCACTGGGTGCATCGAGAGGCCGTCGCCAACTATGCCGGCGTCGCGGCCGAGTTGGAGGCATTGATTGCAGCTGCCACCAGGGTGCTCGCCGGCGACGGCACCACCGCGCTGGTGTTCAACGCCGCGCCGCACGCACGCGGCGGCGTGCCGGCACTGGGCGCCTGGCCGCGCAGCGACCGGCCTGCGCCCACGACGCTGATCCGCGACGGCGACGGATACGTCCTCGACAACGGCGTGCTCCGCGTGGCGATCGACAGCCTTGCTGTGCTTACCTCTGTGCAACACGAGGGGCGCGAGGTGCTCGCCCGCGCCGGCAACCTGCTGCAACTGCACCCCGACACCCCGAACAGATTCGACGCCTGGGACATCGATGCGTTCTACCGCCACGTGGCGACTGACCTGCACGGCGAGGTGGCTCCGGCCGGCGACGGCGTCCGGGTAACGCATCGCCTCGGCGCGTCCACGGTCACGCAACTGATCACGCTGGAAGGCGGCAGCGTTGTCTTCGACACCGACATCGACTGGCACGAGCGGGAGAAGCTGCTGAAGGCCGGCTTCGACCTGGACGTCACTGCTGACCGGGCCGCGTCCGAGATCCAGTTCGGTCACGTCTACCGGCCCACCCATGCCAATACGAGCTGGGACGCCGCCAAGTTCGAGACATGCGCGCACCGCTTCGTCCACGTCGGTGAACCCGGCTATGGCATTGCCGTCGTCAACGATTCGACCTACGGCCACGACGTAACCCGTCGCGCTCGCGCCGGCGGCGGCGTCTCCACCGTGGTCCGGCTCTCCCTGCTGCGCGCGCCGCGCAGCCCCGACCCAGAGACCGACCAGGGTCACCATCACCTGCGCTACGCGCTCATCCCCGGCGCGGACATCCTCGACGCCGCCCGCGAGGGCTACTTCTTCAACCTGCCCGAGCGCGAAGTAGCCGGCGGCGAACCGGTGGAGCCGCTCGTCCGGGTGGACAACGACGGCGTCATCGTCGAATCGGTGAAGCTCGCCGATGACCGCTCCGGCGACGTCATCGTCCGGCTCTACGAAGCGCGAGGCGCGCATGCGGCCGCCACCGTCCGGCTCGGCTTTGCGGCCAGAAGCGTGCATGCCGTCGACTTGCTTGAACGCCCCGTGGCGGGTATCGAGGGAACGGGCGAGGCGATTCGCCTTACGCTACGGCCGTTCCAGATCGTGACCATGCGTGCCCTCCGTGGCGACTGATCCGTGTCAGCCGCCTACGCTGGGTAGGCCCCCGTAGCCCAACGGCAGAGGCAGACCCCTTAAAAGGGTCCGAGTGTCGGTTCGAGTCCGACCGGGGGCACCGTCAGTTACCGCGCCACACAGCGAAACCCGACATGGCTCATGCCGGTATCGATCATGTGCGGACGGCGCGCGGCAGGCCGGTAGCGCATGCAGTAGCTGTCCGCGCAGAGAAACGAGCCGCCCTTGATCACCTTGCGGGGAATCGGGAACTGCGCCTGGCGGCGGTCGAGGCTGCCCTCCTCGGTACCGCCGCGTGGATTTCGCGGAATGCAGCACGGCTTGTCGGCGTCCTCGGGATGCTGCGCGGCGTACCAGTCGTCGGTCCATTCCCAGACGTTGCCGGCCATGTCGTAGAGCCCATAGCCGTTGGGCGGGAAGCAACCGACCGGCGCGGTCGTTCCGTAGCCAGCATCGGAGCGCCACGGGAAGTCGCCGTGCCAATAGTTGGCCAGCCGCTCGCCGGGCCGCTCGGGTTCATCGCCCCAGACGTAGGCGGCGCCGTCGCGTCCGCCACGCGCGGCGAACTCCCACTCCGCCTCCGTCGGCAGCGACTTTCCTGCCCACGCCGCATACGTCGCCGCATCCTCGTAGGCGACATGGACGACAGGATGGTCCTCGCGGCCCGCAGTCGACGAACCGGGGCCCTCCGGATGGCGCCAGCTCGCACCAGGCGTCCACGTCCACCACAGATTGATGTGGCGGAGGTCCACCGGCCCGGGCGTTCGGGTGAACACGAGCGATCCTGGGACCAGGTTGACTGCCGGCGCGCCGGGATACGCGGCCGGATCGAGCGGTCGTTCGGCCACGGTCCGATAGCCGGTTGCTGCGACGAACTCAGCGAACTGCCGGTTGGTCACCTGGTGCGCGTCGATCCGATAGGCGTCGACCGTGACCCGATGGACCGGCTGCTCCTCCACGTAGTGGTCGTTCGAGCCCATACGGAAGGTGCCGCCAGGGATCGAAACCATCTCACCGGTCATGACGTGTCGGCGAAGACGGTTGCCCAGTCGTTCTTCACGCTCACGACCGTCCATCCCTTTGCTGCGGCCTGTTCGAGCGCACGTTCCGCGCCCGCGACGTAGTCGAACTCGCGGTCCGGGTCGTCATGCAAGACGAGCAGACGCAGCCCCGGACGCGATCGCCCGCCGGCGAACTGCAACATCTCGATGTCACCATTCGAGTTGCCGGCCGCCGCCAGCGGGCGCCGCCCGATTCGGCTCCAGATGCGGACCGGTTTGGCCGGGCCGTCATCGAAGACATCCGGCTGCGCACGGTAGACGACGGTGCCGCCGTGCTCGTCCTCCAGATAGCGCAGCGCGTTCGAACTGCCGACCACCCGCTCGGCCGGGATCTGGTAGATCGCGTCGGTGACGCACCGCATGAAGTCGCGATCGCCGCCCGACGCGATGTAGTTGGTGAAGCCGTGCCCCTCCAGATAGCGAAGCAGTTCAACCATCGGCAAGTAGCCGCAGTCGCGCAGCCGGCGCCCCAGGGTCGGGTGCTTCGCCTCCTGCAGATACGCGTCTGCCGCGGCCGCGTACTCCTCGACGCTCATACCGCGAAACGCCTTGAGGATGCCGCCCATCAGCACCTGCATGTCGGCGTCGTCTCCGTGGTAGTGCTTCGTGATCGCCCCACTGAGCCACGCATAGTCCCGCTCGTGCGCGGCCTGCCACGGCTGCATGGTGCGCAGCGAGTCGTCGGTCGCGGCCATCTCGGCGAGCCTGCGCAGAATGAAGCCGACCTCTACCTGCATCGGCTTCTCGCACCACAATGTGCCGTCGTTGTCGAACACTGCTACCCGTTCACTGGGCGGCACGTCCGCGATCGAGTCGACGTAGCCGAGGATCGCGGCACGCGTCGCGGTGTCGTTCCAGGACGGCAGTGGCTCGGTCATGTCAACAGTGATAGCAACCGGGGTGT
>JBPYES010000314.1:0-6492 GCA_051984825.1 Jatrophihabitantaceae bacterium | reverse complement strand
CTCGTCGTGGCGATGAGTTGGCTGTGGCCTACCCCATCTACCAGAGGTGGACGTGAACCCGTGGCAGTGCGCAGTCGTAGTGAGGGATGAATCCGCAACAGTGCGGGACAGGTAAGTAAAGGGAGATGGGCACCGTGAATGCGGTTTACGAGCGCATGAAGGCGGGTGCGCGGCTCACGGGTGTGCTGGTGACAGCAGCGGTGCTCGCCGCGGCCTGCAGCAGTTCGAGCAAGTCAGGAAACGGCGGATCGAATACGACCGGCGCGACCAGTGCGGCAAGTGCCGGCGGCGGCGGCAGCGCCAGCGCCGTGTCTATAGAGACGCACAGCGGCCCGATGGGCACCTACCTGACCGACGGGTCGGGGCGCACCCTGTACCTGTTCGCAGCGGACACCGCCGGCAAGTCCAACTGCTCCGGCGGATGCGCCAGTTTCTGGCCGCCGCTGAAGGGCTCGTCTGCCAGCGCGATGAGTGGCGCACAGGCCGCCATGGTCGGCACGATCACGCGCTCGGACGGGACCAAACAAGTCACCTACGACGGGCACCCGCTGTACTACTTCAAGGAAGACACCAAGGCCGGCCAGACCACTGGACAGGGGTTCAACAACTTCGGCGCCAAGTGGTGGCTGGTCGCCCCGTCCGGGCAGCCGATCACCGGTTCCCATGGGGCATCCTCGCCGGCCTCGAGCAGCAAATCCTCCAGCGGTGGAGGCGGCTGGGCGTAGAGCGCCGATCCCATGGCACAGCGGGCGACTCTGACGCCGCCGGCGACACTGACGGACGCCGGTGAAACACCACCCATCCGGACCCTGCCCTTCCTCGGCGTCGTGGTCGCTTCGCTCGGCGGTCCCCTTGCCCTGGCGGCCTTGTACGCACCGACCATCCTGGAGGATGCAAGTGCATCGGCCGGGTTCGTCATGGTCGCTGCGGCGGTGGTCTTCGCCGTCCCGCTATTGGTGTGGCTGCGCTACGCCCGGCAGGTCGCGACTCCCGGCGGGCTGTACGGGTTCGTCGCAGCCGCCGCCGGGCAGCGGATTGCGCTCGTACAGGCCGGACTGTGGATCGCGAGCTACGTGCTCTACCTGGCCTACACGACCGCCTCGATCGTGTACGACACGTTGCCGGCGGTGCTGCCTGGTGTGCACCGGTACCAGCCCGCGCTTGAGATCGCGATCCCGGTCCTGCTCGCCGCGATCATGCTGGCCGGGCGTGCGATCACCATCGCGGTGATCGGTGTGCTGGCCGCGGGGCAACTCGTGCTGGTCGCGGTGCTCGCCGGGGTCACGATCGGCCATGACGCCCCGGCCTCGTCCTTCGCGGTTCACCCCCCTGCCGCAGGCGTCGCGTCGGCAACCATGCAGACAGCCTTGCTGTACATCTGCGGCAGCCTGCCGCTGTTCCTCGGTGGCGAGGTGGCGCGCCCCTTCCGCACCGTGCCCCGCGCGCTGACCGCGGGCGTCCTGCTCACCGCGGTGGGAGTGACCGCCGCGGTGTTCCCGATCGCCGCCAATCCCGCATTCGTGCACGCGCCCATCCCGGGCATGTCCATGGCGGAGGTGTTCGAGGGGCACTCACTCGCCGTGACGATCGGCATCGGGGTCGCGGTCAGCATCGGCGTGCTGATGCTCGTGGAGTACATAGCGCTGAGCCGGGTGCTGCATGCGGTTACCAATCGTCCGCTGCGGCCCATCATCGTCGTACTCGCCGTTGTGCTCGTGGGCAGCGCACCCATCAGCCTGATCAACCCGGACCGCTTCTACAACGACCTGCTCAAGCCGTCGCTGATCGCGCTATGGCTCAGTCAGCTCGTCGTGTTCGCCGTCTACCCGCGCTTCGCTGCGGTCCGCAGGCATCGCCTGCTCCCGGCCTGGACGATCGCCATCGCAGCTTCGGCATTCGCGATCTACGGCCTGTACGCCACCGTGCAGCACTCCAGCACCTGACGGGTCTGCACCGCCCCGGACGCTACCGATGTTCGGTTCGGTCTGGCATGTAGGTGCATGACCCGCTAGTAGCTGGTTGACGCCGGATTGTGCCGGATGCTACGACGACTCGTCGTGGGCAGTGCAGGCCCTGTCAACTGCACGGCTTCGTAAGGAGGCGCGACATGCGTATCTACGTCGGCAACCATCTGGGCCATTGGCGACGATGGGCCGTCGCACTCGCCGCTCTCGCCGTGGTGGCGGCAACAACTGCCGCGGCCACGTCCGGCGCGAGTCCGGTGCAGGCGGGCGGAGCGGGTGCGGTCGATCTGGAGACCGCAACCGTCGCGACACTGGATCAGTTGCTCGACTCGCACAAGATCAGCAGCGTGGCACTGACGCACGCGTACCTGGACCGGATCACGAGCATGAACTCGCGTGCACCGTCGCTGGACGCGGTGCGGGCGATCAATCCGGACGCTATCCGTGAGGCTGCGTTGGCCGACGGGGTAATCGCCTCGGGCAAGCCGCACGGTCCGCTGGAGGGCATCCCGGTGATCGTGAAGGACAACATCGATGTCAAGGGCATGCCGACAACGGCGGGCTCGGTGGCGCTCGCAAACTCCTTCCCGGCAAGCGACGCCCCACTGGTGACCACCCTGCGCAAGGCCGGCGCGGTCATCTTGGCCAAGGGGAATCTCACCGAGTTCGCCAACTTCCTGACCAACAACATGCCGTCGGGCTACAGCTCGCTCGGTGGGCAGGTGCTCAACCCGTACGACGCCTCGCAGACGCCGAGCGGCTCGAGTTCGGGGCCGGCGGTGGCTGCGGCAGTCGGGTTCGCGCCGCTGACGGTGGGCACCGAGACGTCCGGGTCGATCCTCAGTCCGTCGGCAGCCAACTCGGACGTCGGCATCAAGCCCACGGTGGGCCTCATCCCCCGTACCGGGATCGTGCCGATCGCGGCAAGTCAGGACACCGCCGGGCCGATCACCAAGACGGTCGCCGACGCCGCGGCCGAACTGACCGCGCTCGACGGCACCGACCCGCTTGACCCGGCCACCCAAGCCAACCCGCTGGTCGGCCACGACTTCACGACCGACCTCAACGCCGGCGCGCTCTCCGGCGCTCGCATCGGCGTCGTCGCGAACCAGGTGCCCTCGGCCACCAGCGCGAACCGCCCGCTGTGGGACGCCGCTACTGCAGCCCTCACGGCGCAAGGGGCCACGCTCGTCCCGGTCACCCTCGACCAGTCCAGCAGCATTCCGGGCGGGTCGACAGTGCTCACCTACGAGTTCAAGCGCGACCTCAACACCTATCTGTCTCGGCTGCCGGCGGACGCCCCGATGAAGTCGCTGGCCGACATCATCGCCTACAACAACGCGCACGCGCAGGTCGCGCTCAAGTTCGGGCAGACACAGGCGCTCGCGTCACAGGCGATAGACCTGAGCCCGGGCAGTGCCGACACCGCGAAGTACCTGGCCGACCGCGCCCAGGATCTTGCCGACAGCCGCGACCGTATCGACGCGGTCATGCAGGCCAATGACCTGACCGCACTGCTGTTCGCGAACGCCGGCAGCGCCGGAATCGGAGCGAAGGCCGGCTACCCGTCGATCACCCTCCCAGCCGGTTACCAGTCCACGACCAGGCGTCCGTTCAACATCGCGTTCCTGGGCCAGGCATGGAGCGAGCCGACGTTGATCGGCTACGCCTTCGCGTACGAGCAGGCCACGAACCTTCGGCAGCCTCCGTCGCAGATCAATCCGACGCTGTTCCAGTGCGTCGGCTCACCACCGGCCAACTCCTCATGCGCACCATGACCCGTTAGGCCAGCGGGGACCGGCTCGTAACGGACGCCGGTGCGCAGGGTGAGCGCATCGGCGTCCGCTCGCTCGGACTCGTGCGCACGCAATCCGAAGCTGACGCATCAAATCGGCGTCTCGGTGCTCCAACAAGAGAGTCAGCTGCACGGCGCAGGAGCGGGGGTGGCAGCCATGCAGAACCTAATAGCGGAACGTCGGGTAAAGGCCTGTGACCTCCACCCGGGCGACATCGTGCGGCAGCACGACTGGTTGCTCCACATCCGGGAGGTGATCGTCGGCCACACCGCCGTGGCGATCGCCGTCACCGAGTTCGACTTCCAATTGCACTACGCCGCGGACACGCAGCTCCCACTGGCGTCGTGACTATCGTTGACGGATGGTGCGTCCCCCCGTCCGGACAACGGTCGACCTGTCGTCCTATCCGGACCTCGTGGTGATCTATCTCGGCATGAGAGTCAACTCGCCGAAAGGCTTGAAGACGCTCCTCTCGTTCGGCCCGAAGATCAGCAAGTCGGTTGCGGCACAACCGGATGGACTGCTGCTGCACGAGAATTTGTTGATCTCGCTGTTCCCGCCGCACACCGGCATGCGCCAGTACTGGCGTGACTTCGACTCCCTGGAGCGCTGGGCCAGGTCAGCACCGCATCAGCAGTGGTGGCAGCAGTTCCTGCGAGACCGGGGCGATACCGGGTTCTGGCATGAGACGTACTTCCGTGGTGGTCGCATCGAGTCGATCTACGTCGACATGCCGCCGATCGGCCTCGCCAAGTTCGCGCCGAACGTCCCTGCTCGCGGCTCGCTGTTCTCGGCGCGCCGGCGCCTGGGCATTCGTGAGGGCAACGAGCCGCCGCCGGGCATACCAGAGGCGGAGCTGTACGGCCCCTAGGCGTCGCGGCGAGTGAGGAGAACGCCTCCCGCAATAAGCGCCGCGGCGGCGTAGCCGACGAGGAGCGCGAAGCTGGGCCAGGGCCCGAAGGCGTTCGTGTCGTGGTGGTGAGCGGAGATCATCACGGTGCCGATTGCGGCCGGCAGAAACCGGGTCACATCGTCGGCAAGCGAACTGGGCAGCACCGCGCCGATCACCGGCAGGATGAACAGGACGCCGACGAACGTGCTGATGGCAGCCGCAGTGTGCCTGACGATCGCTGCTATACCCAGGCCGAGCAGCCCGAGCGCGGTGATGTAGAGCCCGCCGCTGACGACGGCACGCGCCACGTCCGGGTCGGAGAGCGACGCCGTGGGTGTGTGCCCGGACAGGACTTTCTGTCCGACCGCGAACGCGGCGAACGAGGTGAACTCCCCCGTCACCAGGACCAGGACGCCGAACACCAGGACCTTGGCGACCAGCACGACCGGCCGCCGGGGAACGGCGGCGAGCGTGGCTCGGATCGTGCCGGTGCTGTATTCGGCGCTGACGACCAGGACAGCGAGTACGCCGACGGCGAGCTGCGCGAACAACAGCCCGGCAAGGCTCGATCGCGTCGGGTCGAAGTTCGCCTGGTCGGCGAGCGAGCGCTCCGCCCAGCGGGACGCCGTGGCGGACGTGATGACCGCGCTGATGCCGATCCCGGCCACGACCGTGATCAACAGCGTCCAGACCGTCGAGCGCACCGAGCGCAGCTTCGTCCATTCCGACGCGACGATGCCGCGCAGCCGGTAATGACCGCGCGGGCTCGCGGCGAAGGTGGTGCTGGTCATCGTGGTGGCTCCCTGTCGACCGAGGCCGGACCGGGCTGCACCCCGGCGAGCGGCCGGCCACCCCGGAACTCCAGTGCGCTTTCGGTGGATTCGATGAACGCCTGCTCGAGCGTGGCGGTCTGCGGCGACAGCTCGGACAGCGCGATCGACTCGCGGCATGCGACCTCACCGACCTCCCCGGGATCGAGCCCCGACACAGTCACCGAGCCGTCGGCCTCCTGCCGGGCGCTCGCCCCGGCAGCGGTGAGGGCCGGGACGAGGCGGTCCAGGTACCGGCTGCGGACCCGAACGGCGCTGCGGGTGTAGTGCGCGGTGAAATCGCTGGTCGGCAGGTCGGCTACCAGGCGCCCCTTGGCGATCACGACGACGTGGTCGGCGGTGATGGCCATTTCGTTCATGAGATGGCTGGAGACGAGCACCGTCCGGCCCTCATCAGCCAGGTCGCGCAGCAGTTGGCGCACCCAACGGATGCCGTCGGTGTCCAGGCCGTTCACCGGCTCGTCGAACAGCAGCACACCCGGGTCGCCCAGCAGCGCGGCGGCCATGCCCAAGCGCTGGCCCATGCCGAGCGAGAACTGCCCGGCCCGCTGGTGCGCCACTTCGGAGAGGCCGACCAGCCCGAGCACCTCGTCCACCCGCCGGCGCGGGATGTCGTTGGTCTGAGCCAGCATCCACAGGTGCGCGTAGGCGCTGCGGCCGGGGTGGATGGCGCGGGCTTCCAGCAACGCACCGACCTCGCGCATCGGCCAGGGCAGGTCGTGATAGCGGCGGCCGTTCACCGTTGCCGTGCCGGTCGTCGCGGCGTCAAGCCCCATGATCACGCGCATGGTGGTGGATTTGCCCGCGCCGTTCGGGCCGAGGAACCCGGTCACCCGGCCTGGCAAAACGTCGAAGCTCAGCCCGTCGACGGCGACCTTGGCCCCGTAGTGCTTGGACAGCGACCGGACGCCGATCGTCCCGCCATCCGCCCGTGGACCCGTCACGCCGGGGACTCGCGGCAGGGGCGCCGGCGGACCGCTCACGCTGGGGACTCGCGGCAGGGCCGCCGG
>JBPYES010000313.1:0-3769 GCA_051984825.1 Jatrophihabitantaceae bacterium | reverse complement strand
GCCTGCCGTCGACAAGCAATCCGTGGATGAACACGATGGGCGCCCCGGTTCCAGGGCGTTCGCGGTAGCGGATGGTGCCTTGCGGCACGCGGATCTCGTCCACCCGCTCAATCTAGGGTGCGGGCCGAGCGCACGGAGGTGCGCCAGGTAACTCTGCTGCCGATTCCCCTTTCGGGCGCTCGTAAGGAGCCCGTTCGGCGTGATTAGCACGGGCTCGACGTATGTAGTCCGCTCAGAAGGGTGGCGGCTTGCCGGTCAGGTTGGTACCGCCGGGCAGGGCGGGCGGCCGCGATCGGTGCCGACGTCCCGTGGGACTTGTCCAGGTGTCGGTGCCGTCAGCGTCCCGGCTGACGCGCCAGCCCGCCTGGTGCTTGCAGATGTGGTGCCGCTCGCACAGCACGCCGACGTTGGCGGGGCTCGTGCTGCCGCCCGCGGCGTACGGGATGCGGTGATCGAGGTGGCATCGGTGCGCCGGCCGATTGCACTGCGGGAACGCGCAGACCTGGTCGCGGGCCATGACGAACTCCGCGAGATCGCGGGGTGGCCGGTCGGTGGTGCGGCCGTAGTCGAGCAGCTGCCCGGCGAGCGGATCGGTGACCAGCCGCCGCCACGTTCCCGTCTCATCGGCTGCGAGACGCCGGGCGACCGAGGCTGGGATAGGCCCGTGGCCGGCCAGTTCTCCGGGCTCGTCGTCGCAGCCAAGCAACGTCGATAGGGCCACAGTGACTTGAATTGAAGGTCGCATGCCCTGCGCCTTGGGCAACAGTGGATCGTGCAAGGCGGCCACGGCGATGTCGACGAGTGCGTCGGCGCGGCGCTGATCGGCGCTACGCGGGTCATCGGCGGAGGTCACGCCGGCGAGTGCGTCGATCGCTGCCATCACGGCAGCGGCGCCCTCGGCCGGCAGCAGCGCCCACAGTTCGGACATGCCATCATCCCGTGCACTCGCGCACACCCGGCGCTCGGCCACGGCCTCGGCGCGTTGCCGATCCACATCGGCCGCGGCCACCGATGCGACCGCACGGCGTACTGTGCGGCGGAACTCGGCTACGGACTGCGCGCCGGCTCGGCGCAGTGCGCGCCGCTCGACCTCGGCGCCGGCGTCGTCGTCCAGCCCACCCACCGCCTCGGCCAGCACCATCGCGTGCAGGTATGTGATCTCGCCTCGTCGCAACCGCGTGAGCGTGTCGGAAAGTCGTTCGACGAGCGCCTGGGCGACATCGAATCGCCGCTGGGCGGTCACGCCGGACAACCGGAGTGCACACGACACGTCCTCGCGCAGCCAGTCGCGGCCCGATCGATCGACCTCGTCTGCTGCGGCCGCTGGATCAGCGGCCATCGCTGCGAGAACCTCCTGCTGGAGCGTCGCCACCCAGGCTGCGTGCCGCTCGAGCGCCACCAGCAGATCCACCCGGCCTGCATGCGAGAGCGTGGCAGCGTCGAGCAACGACACCGGCATCGCGCCGTCCGGACCAGGTATGGCGCGGGCCAGTTCGGCAGCTACCGCGTCCGGGGAATCGAGGATGTCCGACAGCGTTGGAGGCGGCGCGATTATGTCGAACACATGAGCGATTCTAGCACCCTCCCTCGCAGCCCGTCCAGAGAGAATCTACTTATTTGACAAGGACGATCCCTGCAGTACTCGGCTGTTCAGTGTCGTCTGCCGTGACGGCCGCTACGAGCGCCGGACCCGCAGCAGCAGGGTGGTGCGCGGGCCGATCGGAAGCGGCGACCCTACAGCCAGGCTGGCTGTACTTAAGCCGGCGGGCGAGGCGGTGTCGATCACGATCTCGTAGGACTCGGCCCAGGGCTGCCCGGGCAGCGTGAACGATACGACGTCGTCCCCGGAGTGCATTACGAGCAGATAGGACTCGTCGACGATAGGTTCGCCGTGTGGGCCACGGCTGCGAAGGCCGCGTCCATCCAGGTACATGCCGAGAGTGCGCAGGTCGCTGTCGAACCAGTCCGCGTCGGTGAGTTCACGGCCGGACGGGTGGAACCAGGCGAGATCCTTCGAGCCACCCTCCAGCGGGCGTCCCTCGAAGAAAGCGCGCTGCCGCAACACCGGCGACGCGCGCCGCAATGCGACGACCCGGCGCGTGAGGGCGAGTAGATCGTCGGCTTCCGGTGACGGCTCCCAGGAGAGCCAGGACGTCGGATTGTCCTGGACGTATGGGTTGTTGTTGCCGTTCTGCGTACGCCAGCGCTCGTCGCCAGCTGCGAGCATCGGAACGCCGGTGGAGAGCAGCAGCGTGACCAGCAGGTTGCGGGCCTGTCGCAGCCGCAACTCGTTGATCGCCGGATCGTCGGTCGGCCCCTCGACGCCGCAGTTGTAGGACCGGTTGTCGTCGGTGCCGTCGCGGTTGTCCTCGCCGTTGGCCTCGTTGTGCTTCCACTCGTACGAGACGAGATCGCGGACGGTGAATCCGTCATGCGCAGTAACGAAGTTGATCGACGCGAACGGTAACCGCCCGGCATCGCCGTACAGGTCGGACGAGCCGGAGAGGCGATACGCCAGGTCGCGCACACCGCCCGATCCGCGCCCCCAGAACGCGCGCACGGTGTCGCGGTACACGCCGTTCCACTCCGTCCACAGCGGCGGGAAGTTACCGACCTGGTAGCCGCCGGCCCCGACGTCCCAGGGCTCGGCGATCAACTTCACCTGCGAGACCACCGGGTCCTGGTGGATCGTGTCGAAGAACGCCGAGAGCCTGTCGACGTCGTGCAGCGAGCGGGCCAGCGCAGAAGCCAGGTCGAAGCGGAATCCGTCAACGTGCATTTCGGTGACCCAGTAGCGCAGCGAGTCCATGATCAGCCGCAGCGAGAACGGCAGCCGCGCATCGAAGGTGTTGCCGCATCCGGTGTAGTCGGCGTACTGCGAGGGATCGCCGGGCTGCAGCCGGTAGTAGGTGCGGTTGTCGATGCCCCGGAACGACAGCACAGGGCCGGCTGGCCCGCCCTCGCAGGTGTGGTTGTAGACCACGTCCAGGAGCACCTCGATGCCCGCGGCGTGCAGGGCGCGCACCATCGACTTGAACTCCCGGACCACCCCACCCGGATCGCTCGCGTGCGCGTAGGCCGCATGCGGAGCGAAGAAGCCCAGCGTGTTGTAACCCCAGTAATTCCGCATTCCGCGCGCCTGCACGAACGGCTCCGACACGAACTGGTGCACCGGCATCAGCTCGACGGCCGTCACTCCGAGTGAGCGCAGGTACTCGATGACGGCCGGATGCGCCAGCCCCGCGTACGTGCCGCGCAGCTCGGCCGGCACGTCCGGGTGCTGCCGGGTGAACCCGCGCACGTGCAGTTCGTAGATCACCGTGTCGTCCCACGGCACATCCGGATGCCGGTCGTCGCCCCAGTCGAACGCGGGATCGATGATCGCTGCGCGCGGAACGTACGGCGCGGAGTCGTCCCGGTTTGCGGCGTACACTGCGGGATGATCCGAAAAGTCGCCGACGATGACCTTCGCATAGGGGTCGACGAGCAGCTTCGTGGGGTTGTGCAGCTGGCCCCGCTCCGGATCGTACGGACCGTCCACGCGCAGTCCGTAGAGCTGCCCGGGACGGACGTCCGGCAGGTAGCCGTGCCAGATGCCGAACGTCGCGTCGGTCAGGGGAACGCGGGTTTCGCGGCCCTCAACGTCGAACAGGCACATGGTGATGCCGGTCGCGCTTGACGACCACACGGCGACGTTAGTGCCCCGGCCGTCCCAACTTGCCCCAAGTGGGAAGGGCCGTCCCGGCCAGACAATGCCGTCAAAACTCAT
>JBPYES010000312.1:0-2057 GCA_051984825.1 Jatrophihabitantaceae bacterium | reverse complement strand
AGCAGCCGCTGCGCCTCGTCGTTGACGACTGACACCCGCCCCATCCGGTCGAACGCGATCACGCCTTCGCGGATCCCGTGCAACGTCGCCTCCCGCTCTTGGAGCAGGCGCGCTATCTCGTCTAGCTCGAGCCCGAAGGTCCTGCGCTTGAGCCGGCGGGCCAGCAGCCACGAGATGGCGGCCCCAACCGCGAGGGCTACGGCGAACCAGCCGGCGTAGGTCGGGAGCTCGGCCCAGAGTGCGTTTGAGACGGAGCTGTCTTTGATGCCGACCGACACCTCGCCGATCATCCGGCCGTCCGCTGCGTACATGGGCGCGCGGCCGTTGGCGGACCGACCCGTCGAGCCGTTGTCGATGCGGTAGTGGGTCTTGCCGTCCGTCGTGACGATCGGCTCCTCGACCTTCTGCCCGATGAGGGCCGGGTCCGGGTGCGAGTGCCGGACCTGGTGCATGTCGATCACGACGACGTAGGACGCTCCGGTCTCGTGCTGGATGCGACTGGCGATGGTCTGGATGGGCTCCCGGCACAGATCGTTGTTGTTCTGCAGGCACGCCTGGATGTCCGGGACGCCAGCCACGGTCTGGGCGATGGCACCCGCGCGCTGCTCGTACTGCCGGTCCAGCTGGACGCGCTCGGCCCGGGCGAACAGAACGAAGCCGATCAGCACCGTCGCCGTCAGGATCGCCAGCTGGGCGATGAAGATCTGCGTCGACAGCTTCCGCGTCGAGGAGCGCCACACGGCGCCGATTGTCACCGCCGGTCGGGCCGCAGACAACAAACGAGTCGTGCGCAGAACGCGCAAAACCCCGGCAAACGCGGGAAACGCGGGATGCGCGCGAAACAGAGACGCAGCGCCGCGGTCGCGCCTACGGTCGGCGCCCATCAGTGATAGACGACAGGAGTGGACAAGCGATGGCATCGCTGAATCGCATAGGTCGCGGCGCGACCGACTCCAGTGTCCCGGTGGACGTGGGCGGATCGGCCCCGGCCCGCATCGAGGTGGCGCGGCTCACCAAGCGGTTCCTGACGCCCGCCGGTAGCCCCTTCACGGCCCTGCGCGACGTCGCGTTCACGGTCGAGCCCGGCCAGTTCTGCGCGATCGTCGGGCCGACCGGGTGCGGCAAGTCCACGACTCTCGGGCTGGTGTCCGGCCTCGACCGGCCCAGTGACGGTTCGGTGCGTGTCGGCGGGCGCGAGGTTCACGGCGTCACCAAGGGCGTCAGCTTCATGTTCCAAGCTGACGCGTTGTTCCCCTGGAAGACCGTGCTGGCCAACGTGATGATCGGTCCCACGCTCAACGGCACGTCGAGAAAGAACGCCGTAGCGCTGGCGCGTGACTGGCTGCGGCGTGTCGGGTTGGCGGGCTTCGAGGACCGCTACCCACACCAACTATCCGGCGGGATGCGCAAGCGTGTCGCCATGGCGGCCGCGCTCATCAACGCGCCCCGGATCCTGCTCATGGACGAACCCTTCGGTGCCCTCGACGTGCAAACCAAGGCGATCATGCAGACCGAACTGCTGGCGCTGTGGGAGCAGATGCGCCCGTCCGTGCTGTTCATCACCCACGACTTGGACGAAGCGGTTGCCCTGGCCGACCGGGTGCTTGTTATGACCAGCAGCCCCGGCTCCATCAAGCAGAGCTTCGACATCGACCTGCCCCGCCCCCGTGGGGAGGTACAGGAGATCCGCCACGAGTCGCGCTTCCTGGAACTACAAGGCCAGATCTGGGCCTCCCTCAAAGACGAAGTGCAGCACGCCTACGCGCAGACGGCCGGTGCGGCATGAGCGCCGCGGACGTGCTGGTGAAACAGCCCGTGCCCCGGGACTCGGACGCGGCCATAAAGCAGGCTGCCCGCCGCGCCAAACGGCGCCGCGTCATGTGGCTGTGGACAGCGCGGCTCGGTTTCGCCCTCGTCATCATCGGCGGCTGGCAACTGTTCACCACGCTGAAGTGGGTGGACCCATTCTTCTTCGGCCAGCCGTCGAAGATCTGGGACTCGCTCGTGCACCTGTTCACCAAAGGCACCGAGTTCGGCTCCATCTGGGACGACATCGG
>JBPYES010000311.1:0-22267 GCA_051984825.1 Jatrophihabitantaceae bacterium | reverse complement strand
GAGGCCGGCCAGTCGACGATGTCGTCGTCGGTCCGGCTGTTGGAGCCGTCGGATCCCGTCGTCTTGTGGATCAGCCCGGTGGCCGGGTCGTACCACTTGTCCGGGAGCTTGCTCTGCAGCGCGGCGTAGTTCTGTGCGAGCGGGGTGATGTCACCTGTCTGCAGGTACGTGTCGAGCGCGGCCTGGATGACGTACATGGGCCACTCGGTGGGCCAGGTTCTGTTGGCCATGAGGTACTGCATGGAGTACGTGCCCAGGGTCGAGTCGCCGCCGGTGTACAGGTTGGACATCAGCTGCAGGAAATCGTCCGCCTCGTATTCGCCGCGCTCGCGTTCCCACGAATCCACGTAGATGTCCTCGTTGACGGCCTGCACCGTGTTCTTGCTGAGCTGCCAGACCTGATCGAGGTTGGGGTTCGACGAGGCGAACTGGGAAAGGCTGGCGTCGAAGGGGTAGACGTAGGCCTCGGCGGTGAAGTCGGCAGCGCTCAGCCCCGACGGCGCGCCGAGCACGTTGACATAGCGGAATACCCGCAGCCCCCATGTTTCGAGGTGTTGCGGGCCGGCCTCGAGCGTCCACTTGTCCTCGTAGTTTTCGCCGGCGTTGGCCTGGTACTTGACGGTGGTGCTGTTCGACAGGACCTCGCCGTAGCGGATGTCGAGGACCTCGCCGGCCGAGCCGGTGATGTCCAGGGACAGTCCGCCGATCCAGGCGCGGCCGTAGTCGATCACGTAGTTGCCGGGGGAGTACTCCGTAACAGCCGCCGGGCGTTCGAGGTGCTGCTCGACCTTCGCCGTCGGGGTGGCGACCAGGTTGGTGAAGTCCGCCTTCAGGACTGCGGCGGGCCAGGTGGAGTCGTCAAACGCCGGGGTGTCGAACCCGAACGGGTAGTTGGCCGCCTTGAAGTTCTCTTGCGGCGCGGCATAGTACGAGGTGCCGATGCTGGCGCTGGGTGGCACCGCGCGGTCGCCGTTGAGGGCTTTCCAGTCCGAGCCGGTGCCGAACGTCTGAGTGGTGCCGTCGGTGTATCGCACCACGAGCTGCGCCTCGAAGCGTTGGTCGCTCGCGGTGTAACAGAGCGCCCCGATCGTGTTGGTCGCACCGGCGTTCAGCAGCTTGGTGACGTCGTACCCGTCGTATCGGGTCTCCCGGCTGCTGACCGGTTGCGTGGGACCGACGCCCACGAAGTGCCCGTTCAGCGTCATCTTGTAGACGAACTGCCTCGCCGGCACGGTTGACGAGCCGGTCGCGTAGAGGTGCGCCCACGCGATGTCCTTGCCGGACTGCAGGGTGACGTTCCCGCGCAGGAACGCCCAGGCCGTGGTCGTGGGCGACGGGTAGACGCAGTTCTTGCTCGTGCCGACGGACAACAGACCACCGGAGACCGTGCCGCAGCCGCTGAAGTCCGAGTTGCCGTCCGGGAAGTCGTTGGCGTACAGCGTGTTGCCCGCCGCGTCCTGGATGAGCAGGCTGCCGAAGTTGGCGGACTCGGTGCTGCCGGTGCGGAAGCCGATGCCGCCGCTGGCGAAATGCGAATCGGTGACGGTGTTGACGAACGTCCAGTCCGTGTCGGTGGTGTGCTTCAGGTAGGTACTGATGCTGCCGCCGGCCGTGACGATCTTGAAGTCGTAGGTGGTGTTCGTGGATACGGTGAACGGTTCCGGCACTTCCTGGATCACGGTGAAGCTGCCGCCGACCTGGTAGTGCATCTTCAGCATGTTCGCTTCGGTGCTCGCGGTGCTGGCGCGGAACTGCCACAGGTAGAAGTTGCTCGTGTCCTGGGTCCGGAAACTCAGACTCGCGGCTACCGCGGTGATGCTGAACGTCCCGGTGTACGTGTAGTCCGACCACTTACCGGCGGAGGTGCCGGCCCAGATGGGCGTGGAACCGGTCCACGTCGACCCGGGTCCGGTGCCGAAATGCGCGGCTGCCGACCAGCCCGACGGGTTAGCCGCCGTGTCCCAGGTGCGGACGCGCCAGTAGTACCCGTTCGAGGTCGTCAGCGCCGGACCGGCATACGCGATATTGCTGTTCTCGGCAGACGTAACCTTCCCCGAGTCCCAGACGTCGGGCGCGCCGACCAACGCCGCGGCGCTGGTGGCGACCTGCACTTGGTACGCGCTCTGCATGCCCGCGCCCACGTGCCAGCCCAGCAACGGGCCGGTCAGGTTCCCGACATCGACCGGCGACACAAGCTGATCGACGGTGAGGCTCGTCGGTGCGGCACCAATGGGATCGGCGGCAGCCGCTCCGCCTGTCGTAGAAACGACCGCCGCCCACGCCGCGATAGTGATCGCGACGAGTGCAGCGCAGATCCGCCGGATGTGTGGTTCGGATAGCCTCATCGTCTCTCCCTGCTTGGGCAAGCAAGCCCTCGGCGCGGCGCCGCGCCGGATACAAGAACGTTTCAATAGGCTCCAGCCCACCGCGGGGGAGGGGAGAGGTCAAGACATTTGGCCGAATCCGGCCACTTGAGGACGCGGCGTCGTAATCGGCCCGGACCGCACAGCATGCGGGCGTCCGGCCCATTTCCTCACTTGATCAACGCGTCGACGGCCTTCTTGAGGGCGCTGGGCTGCGCCGGCGACCGGGGCGCCTTCTTCTTCAGCTCGATCAGCTCCGCGCCCAGCTCCTGCAACTGCTTGCGGCCGAGGCCTTCGCGGACCTTGGGAAACCAGTCCTGTTCCTCCTCGTCCATGTGATGCGTCACCGACTCGATCAGCACCGTCGTCTTCGCGCGAAAGCGATCGGAGTCCGGCCGCAGCGCGGCCAGTTCGAGGCACAGCACGTCGGCGATGTGATGCTCTTCGTGGGACTCCAGCACATCGTCGGTAAGGCCGGCCATGTGCTCCAGTGCCCGCGGGTACATGCACTCGTTCTCGATATAGGTGTGCACGGTCAGCGCTTCGAGGATCTGGTCGACGATCTGGCCGTGCTGCTCCGTCGCATCCTCACCCGTCTGGTGGAACTGACGGAACAGGTTGCGGATCTCTTTGTGGTCCTGCTTGAGCAGCACGATGGCGTCGGTGGACACGGCACCTCCGGGATGATCGCGGAATCGATAGCCCAGATATGCCCTAATCATCCAAGCGTCAATCGGGCAACGTGACGTGCCGCGACGGCACGCTTGTGCTCGGTTGGCGGACTAGAAGCGAGGTACGAACGGATAACCGTGTTGCGCGTCCACGCCTGCGCGAAGGTTGGCCCGATCGTCGGGCAGACGAGAGCGGCGAGGCCAGGCGCGCAAAGTGAATCGCCGCCGGCGCTTACCCGAGGCGTCAGGGCCGGCGGCGGTGCGGCGGGAGGGCCGAGGGTTCAGTTGATCGGGCATGCTCATCTCACGCAATGAGCGGGCAGCGCGTTTCTGTGCCGCTCATCATGTTACGTCTCCGGCGGCTGTTCCGGGTGATATCAGGTCCATGTTGCGCGACATCTCGGTGCGCCGGGAGACTTTGGTACGGCATGTCTGCCTTGGAGGAGCCAGTGCAGCGCAGCGCCAGTCCGCGCGCGTTTGACGTCCAGGCGTTCTTCGCCGCGCTGGACGAGCGCCGGCGCCAGGAACGGCTCAGCTGGGTGCAGCTGGCGTCCGAGATGTGGGAGCTGTCCGCCGACCTGAACGCCCAGCGCGACGATCACCCGATCAGCCCGGCGACGATCAGCGGCACGGGCCGCCGCGGGGATTGCTCATGTCAGCATGCGTTGGTGATGTTGCGGTGGTTGGAGCGGACGCCGGAGGAGTTCATTGCGGCGCCGCACCCGGACACCTGCGGTGTTCCCCTTCCTGACGCTGATCCGGCGCACCGGTTGCGTTGGAACCTCGGCGCCCTGTACGCGACGCTCAACCAAGCGCGGCTGGCGCGTGAGGCGACATGGCAGCAGGCTGCGCTGCGTCTGTACTGCACCCCCTACCAGCTCACGGGTCTGCGCACGGCAAAATATGCGACCGGCATGCGGCTGGCGATGCGAATCTGTCAAGCACTCGGCCGGCCGTCGGCGGAATTCATCTACGCCGCCGAGTGGTGATCGCATCCTGGTCTTGGCGAATTTCATTTGCGGCGTCATTACCTAGCGAGGCGGCCCATTGTGGCCCACGCTTTGCCGCCCCGTTTGCTGCCAATCCGAGCAGCTCTTCTACCGGCGCCACCTACCCCTGCCTGATTATTAGCCCGGTTCTCCTACGTCAATGCATACGCACGCGAACCCAGGACTAGTTCGACATGGTTCGCACTGCCCCGGGCATCACTAAGGCAATGACGCCGCCCCATGCGCATTGGCAGGTGGACCCCGCCGTGAGCGCGGGCTTTCCGCCGATCAAGGTCTGGGGCGCTCCCGGCTTCCACGGCGTAGTGACCGGCACGCACGGCATCGGCGTCAGCACGCCGAGGGCTGCGCTCGTCGCGGCGGCGACGGTCGGGTTGGCCAGGCTCGTGCACATGCCGAACGGCGGCACGTTCACAAGAGGCGCGAAGTCGGTGATCGTCGCAGCGGGCCGGCCCTCGATGACCACCCGCGAGGCCGGCAAGGGCGCCAGCGATGAGGGCGCCATCCCGAAACTGCATTGGATCAGTGCACCGAGCACGGCGTTAGGCGGCATGTCGGTTCCCCCTTATAGCTTCGAGCCTTTCACCGACGAGGTCAGGGTTGCCCCCGTCGTCGTGACGAAACAGATCACGTTCCGGTCGTCGGCCTGCGTCCAACTGCGCGCGGACGGCAACAGATACGTGAAGAACAGCTTCGAGTCGAGATAGTCCACGCCGACGTACGGTCCGTACCGCTGAGCGCACACGCCCTGGGCGAAGGTCGTGAGCACATCGCCGCCCGGGTAAGACGTGCCGAGCGTGACACCGGTCGACGCCACGGAAGGGGCGCCGCCGCCGGACGACTCATACTTCACGACGGCGTACGCCTCCTGCGTGTGCGGCTTTGTGCACGGCGTCTCCTTGAGCGTGCTCAATTGGACCTTGACCGAGGTCGGCGCAGCGAAACACTGGCCCGGTTGGACAGCGAACACGGAGATGTTGTGCGGGACGTTCTTCGCTTTGCCGCACCCAGCTGCCGAGAGCAGAACTACAGCGAGGGCGACGGGAATCCAAAGAATGCGCACGCGATCACCACTTTTCCTGCATTACCGGACGCCGACCGGCGCAGTAACAATCCGGCGCGTCAGCCGCGCGGAGGACCGCGGTGGGTGCCGAATCTTCGACGTTCTCGACACTGTTTGTGAGCGCATCGCAGCGTTACGATTTGACCCATGCCTATCACCGTGATCATCACTCGCGACGACGTGGGTGCGCCTAGCACCAGCGAGGTCTACGAGACCGGGGTCAAGTACATCGTCGAAGGCGGCGACCTGATGATCTACTCCGACAGGCCGCAGTTGCTCGGGACCTACGGGTCCGGCAACTGGCTGTCGGTGTTCATCGGCGACAACGTCACGGTCATCAGCAAGAAGCCGGAAGAAGACAGCGACTCCGACTCCGACTCCGGGTTCGGGGACTTCGGCTCCGACGACGACACCAGTTTCGGCTCCGACGACGACACCAGTTCCGACGAGACCAGTCTCGACGACACCAGTCTCGATGACACCAGTCTCGACGACACCAGTTCCGACGAGACCAGTTCCGATGACACCAGTTCCGACGAGACCAGTTCTCTCGACGACACGAGTTCCGACGACGACACAAGCTCCGACGAGAGCATCAGCCTGGAGGCAGAGTCGGAGTCCACCGACGCGACCGTCTGACCTGCGCACGGGCCGGCGGGTCGCTGTTACGTGTGTCCGCCAGCCCGGAGCTACCCGAAGGTCGTGCCGTCCAGGACGGCGCTCACGCACTTGTTGCCGCCGAGCCGGAACTGGCACCGGTTGGCTGTTATGCCAATCGGCGAATATCGGCCGCTTCCGCCCAGGCTTGTCAAGCATTTGTGGTCATTTTCGTGTCAATTCGCTGCAAATCCGCGCTCACCGTGTCTGTGCTGCGCGAGTCCCTCGGCGCAAGCACGAGTACCTGGTCGTCCGCTCCGAGCTGTATCTGGGTGGACTTCGGCGGGTTCATGAGCGCCGGAGCAGGACGCAGCCGGTAGCCGATGACCGTTACCCCGCTCGCAAGGCCGCACTCGGCAACTGCAAGGTATGAGGTCAGGCGATCGGGTGCGTAGCGTGCGGCGGGGTGCAGCGAGATCGAACAGCCGCCGGCGTCGAACAACTGGTGGAACACGTCCTGCAACTCCAGGCGCTCGGAGAGCTGGGCGATCATCAGGCTCGACAACTCGTCGCTGACGATGAAGTCGTCCGCGCCGGTGGTCTGCGCGATCGCCACGTTGGATCGATCGAGCATCTCGGCGACGACGCGCGGTGCGTTGGCTTTGCCGGCAAAGGCTCGCTGCAGCGCGAGCAGGGTGAGCATCGACTGAGCGTCGGCTTGAGTCGGACGCATCCGATCGCGGTAGCCCAGCACGATGATCTGGTCGTAGGTGTGCGCGCTGAGCTTTTCGATCAACGACAGCGGCTCCCGCTCGAGGGCGTGCACCTGCACGGCACACCTTTCGAAGGCCGGCAGCACGATGTCCTCTGCGGGGACGAGTGACCGGTCGATCAGCACGTCGATTGTCGAGCCCCGGCCCAGATATCGATCCAGCTCGAGGAGCACCGCGACCGCGAGGGAACTCCATCCGACGATCGCGATCCGCTCGGTGAGCGCTTCGAACGGTGAGGGCGTAACCCGTTCCATGCCGTCGTCGGTGGCGAAGCCGGTGAAGGCCACCTTGTCGCGGTCGGCGGCGATGGCGATTACCTCGTCGGCCGCTTCGAAGACCTCAGCCGCGGGCGGGTTGAGAATGACCTTGCCGCGTCGGCATATGCCGATCACGCTGGCCTCTTCGAACGCCCCCATCGCTTCCCGGTAGGTGTGGCCGCTGAGTTCCGGTATGGCCGCGAAGTGGATCTCGTCGCCCTCGAAGTCGAGCAGATCCCGGAATACCGCGGCGAGCCCGTCCTGATGGCAGGCTTGCGCGGTCACTTGACTTATCACCTCGTCCGCACGGACCGTCGCGATCTTGCCATCGGTGAGGCTGCGCAACGTGGCCGCATGATGGGAGTCCTCCATCTCGGCGACCAGCTGGACGTTCGCGAACTCGGGATCGATGCTGCGCACCGCAAGTACCGCCTTGACCACCCCGGCATCGCCCTGCTCGCCATCGAGCACGATCACGGAGCGGGCGCCCGCGAGGTTGACCAGCGCAAGGTCCTCGGCGCTGCCAGTGTCCCCGGTACGGCATACGACACGCGTCGTCTTGGTATCGGGTACGAGTCGACGCAGCTCGTCCTCCATCTCGTCCTTGGCACGATCTGCGAGCACGACGAGCGCACTGCGGCGCCGATTCTCGGCGTTGTCGACCACAAGTTGCGCAACGATCGTCGGCAACCGCGGCGACCAGCCGAGCACGAGGGTATGGCCGCTTTCGAGGACGCTGCTGCGGCCCTTGCGCAGCTTCTCGACCTGCTGATCGACGGCCGTGACGATCAGACCGATGAGGGATCCGGCGATGAGGATCCCGAAGAGCGTGACCACCAGGCTGATCACTCGCGCGCCCCAGTCGTGATCGCTGGCGAACGTGCCGGTGTCGAGGACGCGCAACAGGGATTGCCAGAACGCCTCGGCGAATCCCAGGCGGCCACCGCCATTGATGCCGGCGAGCCGCAGTGTCGTCAGCAGCACCGCTGCTATCAGGATGGTTGCGAGCGTGACGAGTCCGAGGTACCCGATGATGACGAGCGGCCCGTGCGACAGCGCCAGGTCGAACCGATATCGGGCCTGTGCGACAACGCCGGCCTTGCGCTTCGCGGCCTCCGGCCGGCGCGTGACAGCGCTCGCTGAGGCGCGTGTCGTGTCGGTTGTCATCAGGCGCCCGGCACCCCCCTTGCCCGCCGGCACGGTGTCGGTTGGGAGCCGTAGGGGATGCGCCGTGATGCTCGGAACCTCGACCGCGCCGACAGTGTATGCCGGAGTCAAGCTATGTGGTACTCCCCGTGAAATGCCGAGTACGCCGTGGTAAGTCCCCTGGCGGGCGTGCTGTCCGGCAAGTTCGCCCCGAGTTCGGAAAATCACTCCCTGTTGCTGGGTCGGTGTTAGGTATAGCATTCGCCGCGAAGGTCGAGCGGCTCCTTTGCGGGGGGAGTTCCACATGGCTACTACTTATGCCGCGCCAGGCGTATACGTCGAAGAAGTTCCGTCATCCGAGCGAGTGCTTACGGCAGCGCCTACTGCGGTGGCCGCGTTCGTCGGATTTACGGAGCGGGCGCCCACTGACGATCCGAATGATCCGCAGGGGATGGCGCCCCGGCTCGTGACGAGCTGGACTCAGTTCGAGTCGTTGTACGGCTCCTTCGCGCCTGGCTGCATGCTCCCGTTGGCGATGTACGGCTACTTCGCCAACGGTGGCGCGATCGCCTATGTCTGCAGGGTCCCGAACACGGATCCGTCCGGGTTGCCGTCGAGCCTCGAGCTGCCGGCCGCCGACAGGGCGCTCGGCACTCCGCTCCAGGTCGAGAGCGTTGATCCGGACGCCAACATCGCGATCGACATCCGCACCGACGACGACGGTGAGGACGGCGCGGAGGGCCCGGCGTCCTTCACGCTTACGGTGCTCGCCGACGGCGAAGAGGTCGAGCAGTATCCGAACCTGACCTTCGGCGGCGAGCGCGACGTCAAGACCGTCGTCAACGATGCGTCGACCAAGGTCAAGGTGAAAGTCGAGCTGGACGAGAGCGTTGACCTGTCCAGCCAGCTCGAGCTGCTCAAGCCCGGTCAGTACCAGCTAGCCATGGCCGAGCCCAGGAAGGTCCCGGTCACCGGCCGCAAGTTCGCCGGCTCCGAGTCCGCGCGTACCGGGATCAACGGCCTGGCCATTGCTGACGAGGTGACGATCGTCGCCGTACCCGACCTGATCACCGCCGCGACAAAAGAGGACGGCAGCGTCGACCTCAACATGTGGAAGGCCGTGCAGACCGCGCTCATCTCGCACTGCGAGCAGAACGGCAACCGCATGGCGTTGCTCGACCCGCCGCCGGGCATGACACCCCAGCAGATCAAGGAGTGGCGTTCCGAGGTAGCGATGTACGACTCTGCCTACGCCACGCTGTATTACCCGTGGATCAAGGTCGACAACCCGATCGGGTCGAACGGCAACGCCGAGGTGTTCATCCCGCCGTCAGGCCACATCGCGGGCGTATGGGCACGCACGGACGACACGCGCGGCGTATGGAAGGCACCGGCCAACGACACGATCCGTGGCGTGCTGGACATCCAGCGGGCGGTCACCCAGAACGAGCAAGCGCTGCTGAACCCGATTGGCATCAACTGTATCCGGCCGTTCGGCACGCGCGGAATCCGGATTTGGGGTGCGCGGACGCTGTCGTCGAATACCGACTGGCGCTACATCAACGTCCGGCGCCTGTTCAACATGGTCGAGACGACGATCCGCGACGGCACACAGTGGGCGGTATTCGAGCCGAACGACGTGGCGTTGTGGGAAGGCGTCAAGCGAACGCTCAACGCGTTCCTACGCGGGCTGTGGACGGCCGGGGCGCTCGTCGGCGGCTCTGCCGACGATGCGTTCTACGTCAAGTGCGACGCGGAGACCAATCCGCCCGAGTCGATCGACCAGGGCAAGCTGATCGTCGAGGTCGGAATATCCCCGGTGAAGCCGGCGGAGTTCGTTGTGTTCCGCATCAGCCAGCAGAAGCAAGTCGCCGCCTGACCCGTCCGGCCTGAAGCCATAAGCATTGTCGAGGAGTACGCGCCATGACTGCCGTCGGAAATGAACTGATCAACAACGATCCCATCGTCGCCCGCAACTTCTACCTCGACATGGGTGGCAACAAGAGCGTCGTGCTCTCTGGCATCGCAGGTTTCGACATCGAGATGGACGTCGTGTCGGTCCAGCAGAACGGCGCGAACGGCCAACAGCAGCACGTGAAGACACTCGGTGGTGTGCTCAAGGCGCCCGAGATGACGGTGACCCGCATGGCGCCCCTGAACACCGCAAGCGATCCCATCTGGATCTGGTTCAACGGCATCCGAAACGCCGGGATGAAGGCCGACAGTCGCGGCTCGTACCGAAAGCACATATCGATCGTGCTGATGGACAGCGCCTTCGAAGAGGTCGGGCGCTTCAACCTGCTGAACGCCTGGCCGAGCAAGATCGCCTCGGACTCGCTGAGCACGGACTCGAACGAGGCGATGAAGGAGAACATCACGTTCCAGTGCGAACGCATCGACCGCGTTGCCAAGTAATCCATGGCCGGCCTGAAAACGAGCTACGAGTTCACGCTCCCGCGTGGCTACGTCGACGCGTCCGGCCAGGTGCATCGCGGGGGCGTGATGCGCCTCGCGACAGCACGCGATGAGCTCGATCCGCTGCGGGACCCGACCGTCAAGGGACCCGACGATCCGCGGCTGACGATCCTTGTGCTCGCCCGCGTCGTCGAGCGGCTGGGCGACATCGAGTTCGTGACGCCACCGATCATCGAGGAGCTGTTCGCCGCCGATCTCGCCTACCTTCAGGACTTCTACGGCGTGATCAACTTTGGCAGTCAGGAGGAGTACGAGGCGCTTATTCGCTCCCAGCAGGAGACGACGTTGGTTGGCGCCAATGGGCCGTCGGCCCAGCCGCCGCCAGAACCGGATCCGACCGAGCTGCCACCTCGACCCGCAGTACGCGCTGCCGTCGAAGAGCTGGCGCGGCAGACACAGTAGCGGCCGGCACGTGGCGAGGGGCGTGAGGAGGTTCGGCGATGAAGCGTTATCCGACCGACGCCCTCTGGCAAGAGATCGCCTATCTCGCCTATCACCTGCACTGGCCGCTGGACACGCTGCTCGATCTTGAGCACCTGGACCGGGTCCGTCTGGTCCGGTCGGTAGTCGCGCTGAACGAGCGCGCATGGCAGGCGGTGCGTGAATATGCCGCACCTTGAGGACGACCCCGGCACACCTGCGCATGCGGCGTGGCTCGGTGGCGAGCCGGCGATCCTCAGCCGGTTCCTGTTCGAGGTCGACGGTGTTGAAATCGGAATCTTCAAGGAAGTCCGCGGGCTCGAGGTCAGCATGGAAACAGAGCCCCTCAGGGAGGGCGGGCAGAACCACTTCATATACAAGCTCCCTACCCGCCTGACCTGGCCCAACATTGTCCTGCGGCGAGGGGTCACCGTGACCGACGCCCTGTTCGATTGGATGCAGAAGTCGTCGGGTGAGGGGTTCGCCGGCAATCAGAACACGCTGACTCGCTGCACGGGCGCTATCACGGCGCTCAACCAGCATCTGGACCGGCTGCGGTCGTGGGACCTGGCCGGCGTGTTCCCAGTCAGATGGAAGGGCCCGGACTTCAGCATCGAGAAGAGGGAGCCGCTAGAAGAGGAGCTCGAGATCGCTCATCAGGGCTTCACCAGTGGGACGATGTCGGGCCCCCGATGACTGCCCCCGCCGAGTTGGAGAACGTGGCGCGGCTCGGAGCCGATGTCGCCCGGCGAATGCGGCTGCCGGGACCCGTGCTTGGCCGCGTTCGTCCGCCCCGCATTGGCAGCATCGCGTCCTCGTCCGTACGGTTCGCGCAGGCGCTGACTCGGCCCGCCCGGGCGCGGCAGTGGCTGCAGGGGCCCACGCCGGTTCGGGTGAACCGCCTGCTGCGCGCCCCTACCCGGCCACCCCGGTGGTGGTTGCCGATGGAGTTGACCGCGAGAGGCGAGCGCGTACGCAGCAAGCGTTTGGTCATCGGGCAACCCGAGCAGCTGCCGCCCCGTGGACTACGGCGGGCAGTGCATCGGATTCCGAACGAAGAGACCTGGACGCCCGGCGGAATGCTCGAGCGGCTTGTCGGGGTCATGGTGCCCGTGCGGCGCCTGGATGCGGTCACCGCCGCCGGCCCGATGTTGATGTCGCAGGACACGGCGAAGCTCAATGCAGCCACCGCCCGGCGTACGCCTCAGCCGGCTGGTGCCGCACCTGGCCCGCGCCCCGCTCCGCGGGCACCGGCTGGTACCCCACCGGGCCCGCGCGCCGACGCCTTGCAACGCGCACCGGTCAGTGCGACGCCGGACTCCGTCGCGGACGCCGGCCAACGGCCACCGACCGGTGTCGCGCCAGCGGCCGGGCCGCCGGGCGCACGTCCGCCTGCTGCGTCGGCCGCGTCGCAGGACGCTGAACAACGCGCGTCACCACCTGGGCCACCGAGCGGGACTGCGCCCGCTCCGACGGCAGACGAGTCAGCCGGAACCGCGCGCGTCTCACGTGCCGAGGGAGCCGCTCGTGCACCGGCTAGCCCGGCGTCAGGCGGCACGCCGCCGGGTGCGGCGCCGGTATCCGCCAGCGCTGTTCCGCCCGCGACACCCGAGCCGGCCAACGTTCGCACGGCCACGCCGCCAGTCGCAGCTGCGGGGCGCGCTCCGGGATGGTCCCCAGCGCGGATTTCTCGTTTCGCTGCCGTTCGCCGTGCGTCAATCGCCGCTCGGGCGGCGACGCAACCCGTGATGCCCGGGGCTACCCGGCTGGGGCGAACCGCGACGCGACTCCCCGTGTCCACGCCTATCGGGCTCGGGCGAACCCTGACGCCGGCACGAGGCGCACCTCCAGCAGGCTCGGGCGAATACGGGGCGGAGCCTGCGATGCCCTCCGGTCCCAGCGCGGGGGATGTGCGAAGCGTCGGTGCGCGGCACACCGGCGCGCTGCCGACGGTCCATACCCGGTCGCGCTATTCGGTCTCCGTACTCCGGCGCATGGTCCGCGGCGCGACGGCTGTGAATCCTGCGCTGCGGCTGGCTGGCGCTCTCCCGCCGCCTGTAGTCATCCCGGCCGGTCCGGCCGAAACTCAAACGGCCGAGGTGTCGGCACCGCGAGCGTCCGCACCTCGAACGTCCGCGCCGCAGCCGACATCAGCTGTCGCCGGCGGGCCATCTCATGCCGGCGCAGTCGCAGCGGCCGGAGATGCCCAGACGCAGGGAGCGGGTCCAGCCGACCTTCCGGCGCAACCCGTCGGCCCCGCGGCAGCACCGATGACCACGCCGCAGCTACCCGGCCCGCAACGAACCGTCGTCGGTGAAGACGCGCCGGCGACACCGCGCCCCGCCGAGCCGGCACAGGTGCGGCGCGTGCTGGATACGCCGAGTGGGGTCGCCGAGTCGGCACCAAGCCCAGCTTCGCCCGCCACCCCGACCGCGACGGCGCAAGCGCGACCGTCCGAGCCAGCAACCCCGGCCGCGCAAGCGCGACCGGCCGAGCCGGCGAGCGCGACCACGACCCGGGTCGGCGGGACCACATCCGGTTTCGGCGCGGCACCCGGAGTCGCACTGGCGACGCTGCGCGCGCTGAGCGGTTCGGCGTCTCGCCAGACCGCGGTCAATCCCGCGCTCCGGGTCGCGCGGCTTCCGGTTCGGTCATCGGCGACGGGCTGGTTCCTGCCCACCTCACCCGGCCAAGCTGCCGCCCCTACGCACACCATCGCGCGCATGGCGAGCACCGCGAGCGTGCGGGTGTCCACGCCGCAAGCGGCCGCGGCGACGCAAGCGGCCGCCATGACGCGAGGCACCGCCACGACGCAAGCCGCCGCCCGCACGTATGCCGCCAGCGCCGGCCCAACCGCCGGGATCGGACCGTCGGCGACTCCACGGGCAGCGGGCCGCATGTCGTCAGCGCCGAACCCGGTGCCCGCGGCCGCGTTCTCCACGACCGCGCCCACGCTGCTCGCCATGAGCGATCTGCTCGCCGCTACGCGCAGCTTGCCGCAGGGCATCACGTTCGAGGGACAGCGCGCACTCGCAACCGCCTTCGGCGCGAGCGAGGAAATCCGGCCCGCGAGCGGGGCTGTGCTGTCGACTCCGGCAGCGTCGGGCACATCCCGGGGCGCCCCGAACGTGTTCCGTTCCGCGCCGGCCACAGCCGCGGGTGGCGGCGTGCGTCCCGGTCCCGCCGGGCCGGGCAGCACCGGGCCGGGCAGCACCCGACCCGCCGCCTCTCGCGCCACCGGCCGCGCGCTGCTGCCTGCCCCGCCGCCGATCAGCATCCGGCGTGCTCCGCGCACCGCTCCCAAACCGCCGACGCCCGTCCGGTCGGCGACCCCGTCACTGGTCCCCGGCCCGGGCGGGATATTGCGCCAATCGCTGGTGCAGACAACCGCCCACCTCTTCGACGCCGCTGCTGCGTCCCCCCAGGTCGCGGGCGATCCATCGCGAGGAGTCGAGATGCTACCGTCCGGGCAGTCCACGCTCCGCGTCGTCTCGGCTGCCGGCCAGCCGCCTAGTGAGCCGGAAGTTCCCGACGTTGCGGCGGAGTTGCTCGCCAATCCGAGCCAATTGCACGAACTGGTGGACGCCATAGTCGACCGGATCGAACGGCGAGTCGTCGATGAACTCGAGCGCCGCGGGCGCCGGCAGAATTTCGGAGCGTTCTGATGAAGCAACCCGAAAAGGCATTCCTGAAGTTCGAGCGGAGCAGCGAGCCACTTGAGTGCCTGTTCAACCCCGAAACGATCGTAATCAAGAAGAGCAACCAGTGGGGCGCGCCCGATGATTCCGGTGGTAAGAAGAAAACCCAACCCGGCAAGTCGGCTCCCCAACTGATGTTCAAGGGCCAGGAATCGGGAACGCTCAGCTTCAGTCTGGTCTTCGACACGACCGACACCGGTAAACCGGTCACCAATTACACGAACAAGCTGCTTTCCTATATGGAGATCGATACCACCCTGCCGGGCACCGATCCGAAGAAGAACAATGCCCGGCCACCGTGGGTCCAATTTCACTGGGGCCATCTGTATTCATTCCCGGCCGTAATAACCAGCGCTGATATCACCTTCGACTACTTCTCGTCGAGCGGCGTACCGCTTCGGGCCAAGGTCAATCTGTCGCTGGTCCAGTACCGGAAATCCGCGGCGTTCACGAAGCAGAACCCGACGTCAGGTACTCCATCGCCGCATCGTGTGCACCGGGTGCAGCCCGGCGAGACGCTCGACCGGATAAGTGCGCGCTACTACGGCGACTCCACGCGTTGGCGGGTACTCGCGACGGCCAACGGGATCGAGGATCCGCTTGCGATCCGGCCTGGTTCGCTGCTCAGCGTCCCGCAGTCGAGTTCCGGATGATGCGATGACAAGCGCCATCGGCGCTATCGCGCCGCAGATCAAGGTCAGCCAGGCGGACCTGTCGGAGGACTGGCTCGACAATCTGATCCAAATGCGTATCGCTCGTGCGGCGAGTCTGATGGGCCGGGCCACGCTGACGTTCTCCGACTTCGGATTCAGCCTTTCGTCGAGCGACACCTTCACCCTCGGCACCGCTATCGTGATCAGCGAGCCGACCGGCGGGACGCTGTTCAAGGGAACCGTTACCGGCGTGGATCTCGAGCAGCTGCCCGGTAGCGTTCCGCGCCTGGTTGTTGTTGCGGACGACGACGCCTACAAGTTGACGCGGGGAACCCGCACCACGACCTACCTGCAGGGCACCTACAAACAGGCGCTGACGACGCTCGGCGGGGTGGTAGGCCTCACCATGCAGGTTGCGGAGAGCACGCTCACCATGGAGTACCTGCTGCAGTCCGGCAGCGATCTTGACTTCCTCAACGCCGTTGCCGACCGGCTCGGCTATGCATGGTGGGTCGACGAGGGCACATTGATCGTCAAGCCGCTGGCTCTCGGTACGTCAGTCGCAACCCTGACGCTCGGCGAGGATCTTCTGGAATTCGGGGTACGCGCGTCCGGACTGCGCCCGAGCATGGTCAGCATGCATGGCTGGAGCCCGGACCAGCAGAACGATGTGGAGGATCAGAACGCGGCAGCTGCCGCCGCCACGCGCCCGGACTTCGTGCAGGGCTATACCGGCAACAGGCCGTCGTCCCAGCTCAGCCCGGCGCCGACCGCGCTCACCGAACCCCGGCCGCTCACCGCCGCTGAGGCCAAGATGGTGGCGAACGCTCGCTACGGCGATGCGACTTCGGCCGCCATCGTCGCGCGGGGACGCGGCTACGTGGACAGCACAATCAAGCCGGGCGTCACGATCACCGTGAACGACGCGGGTCCGGCGTCCGGCGACTATCTGGTAACCGAGGTCGAGCACATCTACGACCGCCACGGATTCCTCACCAAGTTCGTCTCGGGCTCACGTCGGCCGGCGGGGCTTGTCGACATGCTGGGTCGTGACGCGCCCGATCCGGGATTCGTGATGCCGGGCCTCGTCGTCGGCGTCGTCACGGACAACAACGACCCCGACACGGCAGGCCGGGTAAAGGTCCGCTACACCGGCGTGGGTGCGCCGGTCGAAAGCCCCTGGGCGCGGGTGGTCACGCTCGGCGGGGGAGCGGCCCGCGGGGCGGTGTTCAACCCCGAGGTGAACGACGAGGTACTGGTCGGCTTCGAGCACGGTGACACCCGCCGGCCGGTCGTCATCGGCGGGCTGTTCAGTAAACAGAACACGTTGCCGACCGGTAACGCCTACGTCGCCGAAGGCAAGGTCAACTACCGCCGGATCGCGTCGCGGAAGAACCACATCGTCGAATTCGCGGACGGTGAACAGCCGACGCAGCAACACATCCTGCTGCAACTCGGCACTGCCACGCACAAGTTGCGGCTGGGCGCCGACCGGTGCGACCTGGAGGTTGCGGAAGGCAAGGGCCTGACGATCAAGGCCGGCTCCGCCAAGTTCGATATCAGCTCGTCCGGTGACGTGACGATCGAGGGAAACAACATCACGATCAAGGGCACCATGGGGGTCACGGTTCAGGCCGGGACGACCGCCACTCTGAAGGGAGACGTCGACGCCGTCGTCCAAGGCGCCCTCGAAGCCAAGTTGAAGTCCGATGGGATCGCCTCCGCGGAGGCCAGCGGCATACTCACGCTCAAGGGCGCGACGGTGGCGATCAACTGATGACCGACCACCTGCCGATCCGACCCGAGGAGCCGACTCGCTATGACCCGGCATTCATCGGACGTGGCTTCAGCTGGCCTTTGACGGTCGACCACACCGGCTCGATCAAGCTCACCGAGGTCGCCGAGGACATCGAGCGATCGATGCAGATCGTGCTGATGACGGCGCCGGGCGAACGCGTGATGCGCCCGATGTTCGGCTGCGAAATCTGGGACCTGTTGTTCGAGCCGGTCACGCCGAACCTCATCGGCTTGATCGCGCACGCGGTGTTCGAGGCGCTCGGTCAGTGGGAGCCGCGCATCGAGGTGGACGAGGTGACCCCCATTCCGGATAGCGGCGACAACGCACTCATCCGCATCGAGATCAAGTATCGGGTGCGGACGACCAATGATCCGCGCAACCTGGTTTTCCCGTTCTACGTCATCCCGCACGAGTCCGAGCCCGAGCGCTAGCGAGATTGCCATGCCGCTGCCCGCACCAGACCTTGACGATCGCAAGTTCCAGGACATCGTCGACGAGGCCAAGCGCCTGATCCCGCGCTACTGCCCCGAGTGGACCAACCACAACCTGTCCGACCCGGGCGTCGCGCTCATCGAGCTGTTCGCGTGGATGAGCGAGATGGTGCTGTTCCGGATCAATCAGGTGCCCGAACGGCTCTACGTGCACTTCCTGAACATGGTCGGCATCGAGCCGTTCCCGCCTTCGGTCGCACGCGTCGACGAGACGTTCTGGCTCTCCGCGGTGCTGGAGACCCCGGTGATCGTTCCGGCAGGTACGCAGGTGATGACCACCGTCGGAGCCAATCCCGCCAACATCGAACCGGTCGTGTTCACGACGTCGCAGGATCTGGTTATCGCGCCACCGAAGCTCATGGCGGCGATGACCACCACCGCAGCCGGTGACCGCGCGACGGACGTGTGGGACGGCGTGCGGTTCGACGCGGCTGGTGTGCCCTGCTTCGCCTCGCCGGAGCTCACCCCCGGCGACGCCTTCTGCCTGGGCTTCGCCGAGAGCCTCGCCGGCACGGCGTTGCGGCTGACAATCGGCGCGGAGGCGCGGGGCATCGGCGTCGACCCGCGCAATCCTCCGCTGGCGTGGGAAGTCTGGAACGGGGAGGCCTGGCTGCGAGCTCAGGTCAGCGATGACACGACCGGCGGGCTGAACCGGGGCGGCAACGTCGTGCTGCTCATCCCGGTCGAGCACGAACTGCTGTCGATCGGCAACGTCGCCGCCTACTGGGTCCGGGTTCGCCTGCTGGAGCCGCAGCCCGGCCAGCCGACGTACCAGATGTCGCCCCGGGTGCGAGCGATCACGGCGGCGACGCTGGGCGGGACGGTTCGAGCCGAGCACTCCGAGAACGTCCCCGCCGAAGTGGTCGGGCGCAGCGACGGCCGCGCGGCACAGAGCTTCACCGTCTCGCACACCCCGGTGCTGCCGCGCCGGGATGGCGAAACCGTGCGGGTTACCGACTCCGACGGTGCGACGGAATGGACCGAGGTCGAGGACTTCACCCGGTCGACGGAGCATGATCGCCACTTCGCCTGGGACAGCGGAAGCGGGGTGATCCGGTTCGGCCCGCGTGTGAGGTACGCCGACGGCACAGTGCGCCAGCACGGCAGGATCCCGCGCGACGGCGCACAGATCAGCGTCACCGGATACCGCCATGGCGGCGGGGCGCGCGGCAACGTCGGCGCTCGCACGTTGACGGTGATGCGCTCGACCGTGCCGTTCGTGCGCGGTGCCGTGAACCTCACGCCGGCCGGTGGCGGCGTCGACCCGGAGACAATTGCCGAAGCCCGGGTCCGCGGCCCGCTGACCCTGCGTACCGGGGAACGCGCGGTGACGGTCGGCGACTACGAGCGCCTCGCCCTCGAAGCATCGACGGAGGTAATGCGGGCCCGCTGTCTGCCGGCGGGGCGCGGCAACGGCTCGGTGCGGCTGCTCATCGTGCCGGCCGTCCGAGGCGACGCCGCACAGCATGCCATCGACGACTTCGCCATCCCCCCACCGTTGCTTCGGCGTATCAGCGAGCACCTCGATGAGCACCGGCTCGTCGGCACCGCCATCGAGGTGAGTACGCCGTACTACCAGGGCATCTCTGCGATCGCCCTGGTCCACGCCGGCCCCGGACGACCGGCGGCGCTCGTCCGGCAACGCGCGATGGACGCGCTCACCCGGTTCGTCAACCCACTGGTCGGCGGGCTGGACGGCAGCGGGTGGCCCTTCGACGTGGATCTCAACGCCGCGGTTGTCACGCAGCTCCTGGAGACAGTGGAGGGCGTGGAGCGGGTCGACGAGTTGCTGCTGTTCGAGTACGACCTGCGGACCGGCCAGCGCCTCGGCACCGCCAAGGACGTCATTCGCCTCGACCAGCACTCGCTGTTCTTGTCCGCGGGACACCAGGTGGTGGTGCGATGACCTCGCTCGTGCCACGGGCCAAGGCGGTGGTGCCCGACGGCGTGCGCATTGCTCCCCGCAGCCCGCAGTGGATGGTCGAACAGCTCCCCGTGGGCATGCTCGACAGCGAATTCTTCGTGCGATTCGCGTCAATCTTCCAAGAGCTCGCGGGCACGCTGCTCGAGGACGCCGACAACGTCGACAACCTCATCGACCTGTCCGTCGCCCCCGATGCGATGGTGCGCTGGATGGGTTCGTGGATTGCGTCCGGATCGATCGATCCGTCGCTGCCCCATGAGCTGCAGCGGCGGATCGTCAAGAGCGCTGCGCAGACGCTGACCTGGCGTGGCACCGCGCGCGGCCTGAAGCTGTTCCTCGAGCTGACCAGCGGCGGACCGGCCACGGTCCACGACGGCGGCAGTGTGTGGCGCGCCGGCGAGGCGCCTGAGGACACCGCCTGGGTGACCATGACGGTGCAGTCGACCGGCTGGATGTCAGAGACCGATTTCGTGGCCCTGGTCCGTGACGAGGTGCCGGCCCACGTCCGGGCCGAGCTCTACGTGGGCGATCGGTGCGTGTGGCGCTCGGATAGGGAGGCCAGCCGATGAGCGACGAGATACCGATGATTCCGTCGATGACCGATCCGGACGAGCCGGTGGAACCTGGTCCGCCCATGTACACACCGGTCTACCGAAGCGACGATCTTTCGACCACGTTCATCGATGCCGGCCCGCCGGCCGCGTTCACTGCCACGCCGGCTGCGCCACCACCGGCCGGCACCGTCCCGGCGCCGGCCGGAGCGCGCGACCGCGTCACCTGCCCGGAGTGCGGCGCCGTGCAGGACGTGTATCTGAACCGTCGGGATGCCGTCGACTTCTGCCACAACTGCGATTTCCCACTGTTCTGGACACCCTCGGAGGTGATCCGGGACCGCGGGCCTGGAGACGGCGACGCGCTGCGCCGCCTGCCCGGCACCGTCGGGCGAACCACGCTCGCATCGACGGCCTGCCCACACTGCTCCGAGCTGAACCTGGTCAGCGCGCAGGTGTGCATTCGCTGCGGCCTGCCGATGCACCCGGTCGCGGAGCTACCGCCACCGCCGGAACCGGTCTACGTGCCGCCGCCACCGCCGGTCGTCGCACCGGAACCGGAGAGAGGCGTGCCCTGGTGGGTCTGGGTCCTCGGCGGCGTCGCCCTTGCCGCGATCATCGTGGTGGTCATCCTCGTTCTCACCAACGTGATCAACTGAAGGTTACGGGTATAGCCGGGGGCGGCGGCCCGTTCGGCCCGTTCGGAATCGGCACGGTGAACGAAGCACTCGTTCCGGCAAGCTGATTTGCGCCGTTGCCGGACGTCGCGTGCGCCGTCCAGCCGCTCGCGAACGGAACGTTGGTGAACGTGGTGTTCCCGTTCGAGTCCGTTGTCGGCGGTAGCGCCGGCGGAGGGCGCGATGTGATAGTGCTGCCGGTCGGCGGGATGAGCGTAACGGCTGCTCCGGTCACCGGGACGCGGTTACCGGCGGCGTTGACCCTGGTGACGTTCACGGTCACGCTCGCGCCAAGCTCGGTGATCGTGATCGCCGCGTTCGCGGCGTTGGGTCCGGTGGGCGCGCTGAACGAGAGGCTCGCGTTGTTGAGTTGCCAGTTCGTCGGCAGGTTGGTCGAGACGCTGGCTGTGTACGACCCTGGCGTCAAGTACACCTGCACGGGTGCGGCGCCCACCGTGATGGTTTGGCCGGTGAACGGCGTGTTGGTGATGCTGACGGTCAGGGACGTCGGTTTATTCGCCGGCGTGGGGTCGTCGGGGAGCGCGTTGGCGACAGCGCTCACGTTGACCTGCCCTTCGGTGAGGGTCAGGCTCGCCGTCGTGTCCGCGCCGCCCGGGGACGGCGTCGAGGAAACCGTGATGAGCAGCGGACTTGCGGCAGTCACGGCAGACCCGCCGGAGGTGACCGTGCCGAAGTGGTTGGCGGGCAGGTTAGTGACCCAGACATTCCACGTCCCGAACGGCACCGCATTGAATGTGGCCGCGAACCTGACCGCCGGGCCGGGCAGGTTCGCGTCAAAGGCGAACGCCACCGGTGCTTCGGTCGGGTTGGTCGGGCTTTGGTCGGCAGGCGGGGGCGGGGGTGGTGTCGGAGCGAGGTTCGCCTGCGCGCCGAGGAGCGAGAACCCGTTCGTCGAGGTGAGTTGGACCGTGACCTGGTGCGTTACCCGAGTCAGGGTTTGATCCACCTGCTGTGCTGCGGTGTTGTGATTCACGACGACCCCGGTCACGATCGCCGTGATGTACCCGTCCTTGCTCATTAGCAGCGACCAGGTGCCGTCGGGCACGTTCGTGAACTTGTACGTACCGGTGGCCTGTTGCGGGGACGGGGTCGTCGTGGACATGTTCTGGTTGTCGGTGCCCTGAGCGACCTTGAAAGCGGCGATGGTGTTTCCGGTGCCGACCTGCACCTGGACGCCGTCCATAGCAGTTGGCCCGGTGTTCGCACGTTGCAGGCCCGACACGACCCCGCTGAGCGTACTGGATCCCAAGGTGACGAAGACGGTGTGCGTGGTCTGCGTCGAGCTCACGGGCACGTTGTCGTCGGTCTGCGGCACGATCACAGTCCCGGTGACTTGCACGGAGTAGATACCGGGGAACACGTTCTGGAAGTTGTAGGTGTTCCCCGTGGCGGTGCCGACGGGGGTGCCGATCACGACGCCGTTCTGCAGCAGGGTCACGGTGAGGCCGGTGTTCAGGATCTGGTTGTTGTTGGCGGCACGAACGGTCACCGAGAACGTTGTCACCTGGACGATCTGGAGCTGCGCGTTGAACGTCGATGACGAGCCGGCCGTGACCGCCACGACCTGGGTCTGGTCGGTGTAGCCGGTGGCGTGGGCGGTGACCAGCCAGTTACCTGTGTTGAGTCCCTGTACCTGGTTCGTCCCGGTCAGCCGATAGTTACCGGATCCGTCGGTCGTTGCA
>JBPYES010000310.1:0-23317 GCA_051984825.1 Jatrophihabitantaceae bacterium | reverse complement strand
CAGACCCTGGCCGTGGCCCACTCGGCCGGTATTACAGCCGAGCTGTACAGCCGGTTTCCGGACGCTCAGGTGGCCGACCTGGTCGGCGCGGACGGTGTGCACGAGTTCCCGGTGGCCGTGGTCGCCCTGGGCGACGGCGCGCCGGTGCTCGACGCCGGCGGCCCGGCCAAGCACGGCGAGGTCGACGCGGCACCTCGGGAGTTCCCGCTCGTCACGGCGGCCCAACATGCCGGCGACGCCCATGCGCTCGGCCCGCCGTGGCCACGCGGGCAGGCGGTCGACATCGATGGATCAGCGAGCGATCCGGTCGACACCGTAGTGCTCGCCCGTGGCTCGCAGCGCCGCATGGATGCAACGCGCGGCCTACCCCTTAGCACGCTGCGCACCTCGATGCGCATCGCGCTGCGCGGCATCGACGTGCCGCACTACGTCGTAGTGCACGACGTAGAAGGGCTCGAGCCGGGCGTGTATCGCTGGCCCGACCTCTCCGCCCCGACACAACCCGGGCAACTGCGCGAGCGGCTGTACCAGGTGTGCCTCGAGCAGGGGCTGGGCCGGGACGCAGCCTTCGTCGCGATCGCCGCAACCGACCTCGGCCGCCTCAACGACCACGAGTACCGCGACGCGCACCTCGCCGCCGGGCTAGCCATGGGCCGGCTGCACCTGCTCGCATACGGCCTGGGCGCGAGCGCGTCGGGCATGACGTTCCTCGACAGCGAGATTGCCGACCTGCTAGGCAAACCCGTCGACGGGCTGCTGCTCACCTGCGTCGGCGTGCCGGAGTACCGGTCCAGCCCGGGCGGGCGGCCGGGCGACCCGACCCCGGTTGGGCGGATCCAGCCTCGCCTCTGAGCGCCGGTGAGATCCACGACCGGCAACGGCTACGAGGCGCCTGCTGCGTTCTTTGGCGCTGCCTTCCGCGCTGCCTTCTTGACCGGCGTCTTCGCCACTTTCTTGGCGCTGCTGACGGTGGTCTTGCTGGTCGACGCCTTCTGGACGGGTCGACGTCCCTTGAGTCGCACCCACAATTGCCCACGGCCCCCCGGCGCGGTGACCGTCTTCGATTCGAGGAACGACTGTGCCTTGACCAGGTCACTGAGCTTGCCGAACCCGTAGGTGCGCGGGTCGAAGGACGGATCGGTGCGATTGAGGTGGTTTCCCAGTGCGCTGAGCGAAGCCCAGTCTTCGTCGTCGGTGTCGACCTTGTTCAGCGCCTTGGTCAGCACGCTCTGGAGCGGCCGCGGCTGGTCGTCCTTCGCCTGCTCGGTTGCAGGCTCGGTTGCCTCCCCGTCGCCGCCAAGTACCTCGAGGTACACGAACCTCTCGCACGCCTCGACGAAGGGCTTGGGCGTGGTGCGGCGCCCGACGCCGATCACCCGCTTTCCCGACGCGCGCAGCCGGGTGGCCAGCGGTGTGAAGTCGCTGTCGCTGGAGACGATCGCGAATCCTTCGACGTTGCCGGAGTACAGCAGGTCCATGGCGTCAATGATCAGCGCCGAGTCGGTGGCGTTCTTGCCGTAGGTGTACGCGAACTGCTGCTGCGGGGAGATGGCGTTTCCCAGAAGGACAGAACGCCATCCGGTCAGATGCGGACTCGTCCAGTCGCCGTAGGCGCGCTTAACAGTGATCGTTCCGTAGCTGGCCAGCTCCTCGAACATCTCCTTGATCAGCTTCGGGGAAGTGTTATCGGCATCGATCAGGACGGCGAGTCGGGTGCTGTCATCGCTCATACGCGGTAAGGCTCCTCCATCAGTGGGCCGCCAGTCTCGTTCACCCTGCCCGCCGCGCGCGCCCCGGACCCCTGGGGCCCGCGTCGTCGCCTCAGACGAACGGGGAAGGATCGCCGGCGCCGACGCGTACGACCTCGGGGTATCCCTGGGATAGGTCAACGACAGTGGTCGGCACGGTCCCGCAGGTGCCGGAGTCGATGACGGCGTCGATCTCGTGGTCAAAGCGGACCTTGATGGTCCAGCCGTCGGTCATCGGCTCGTCCTCGCCGGGCAGCAGGAGGGTGCTCGACACCACAGGCTTGCCCAGCTGGCGCAGCAGGGCACGCACGAATGGGTGATTGGGGATTCGCACACCGACGGTGCGCTTGCGCGGATGAGCAAGGCGCTTGGGTACCTCGTGCGTCGCGGAGACGATGAACGTGTATGCCCCAGGGGTAGCCGCCTTGATGGTGCGGAACTCGGCGTTGCTCAGTTGGACGAACTCACCGAGTTGCGCGAAGTCCGAGCACACCAGCGTGAAGTGGTGGCGGTCGTCGAGGTGGCGGATCCGGCGGATCCGATCCGCGCCGGTGCGGCTGTCCAGCTCGAATCCCAATGCGTAGCAGGAATCGGTGGGATATGCGATCAACGCGTCATCGCTCAGCATGGCGACGACCTGTGCCACCGAACGCGGCTGGGGATCGCTGGGATGCACGTCGAAATACCGCGCCACGATCGCAACCCTAGGCATTCCGAGTCCCGACCGCGGGACGATCGCGGCTGACTCACGAAATGACCGGTCGCAGGCGCGATCGAGAAGGCTGTGCGCTTCCGACGGTCAGCGGGGCTCAACGCGGAACACGACGGCCTTCGCCGCTCCCTTCTCGAACCCTTCCGGCGTAGGCGCCTCGGCAACACCCGTCTTGACAAAGAAGCCCACCCCACGCGGTACCTCGGTCGGGAACGCCCGCATGATCGCGCCGCGCTCGGATTCGGGCAGCTCGACCAGCCGGACGGGCTCGGTACGACGGCCGTGCTGAAGGGTGGCCTCGCCGTTCGCTCGCGCGTTGGCGACCCAGTCGCCGCTGGCAAAGCCACCGATGATGTAACGCTGCCCGTCGACCGCCAAGGGGGTCACCGGCGTGGTGTGCGGCGTGCCCGACCGCCGCCCGCGCAGGGTTAGCAGTTGTGTTGGCCCGAGCGGCACGCCGAGACGCTGCACGGCAATGTTGATCTTGTTGAAGACCTTGAGCCCCCACGGCGGGGCAGTCCACTTGGCTTCAGCCATGCTCCTTGCCTACCCCGTCGCGGTGATCGCCACAATCTCCACTCAGCTACGTGGCTTGATTCGCAGCACGCAACACGGCCGCGGGTAGTCGGCCCCCGCTCGAGCGATGTGGCGATGCCGGCGCTACGCCGAATCGCGCTCATCTGCCGACGTGCGTGTTCGTGATCGCGGTGAACTGACAAATCACTGCGGCGGAAAAGAAGACCAGCCCGAGCGCGATTTCGTTGAAGCGGCGCAGCTCGCGACCGCTGGCGGCGAACAGAAACATGATCAGAGCCGCGGCTGTCAGGATGAGGGCGAGGGCGTCCATGTGGCTCCTAGGTCAGCTCCAGAGGTCTGAGCGATAGCGCGCGGTGGTATCCAGTTCGTCGAGGTACGCCGCTGCTTGCCCTTGTGATAACGACCCGTGTTCCGCGGCGACGCCGGCGAAGGCGGCGCGAACCGCGGCGCGCATCGGCTGCGACCCGCAGATGTAGACGTAGCCGCCTGCGGCGAGCAGCCGCCAGACGAGCGCACCCCGCTCCCGGATCCGGCCCTGGACATAGTCGCCGCGGCCCGGCCGATCGCGCGAGGCCGCGATGTGAACGTGATCGAGCACTCCTTCGGCGGTGAACAGCTCGATCTCCTCGCGGTAGATGAAGTCGAGACTGCTCGACCGGATGCCGTTGAAGAGCGCCGCCTCTGCCATCGAGACGCCGGCGCGCTTCATCGCCAGCCGTTCCCAGAGGAACGCTCGCATCGGGGCGAAGCCGGTACCGGCGGAGACGAAGATCATCGGCTTGGTTACGTCCTCCTGGAGCTGGAACCCGTCTGCGCTGCCGTGGAACACGTTCAGCCGGTCACCCGCCCGGAGCGTGTGCACGTACTGCGAGCTCATCCCGCGGAAGTCACGGCCGGGCATGCCGGGCACGGGCCTGGCCTCCAGGCCGACAGTCACGTGGGCGACGCCGTCCCCGTGTATCCGCGGGCTCGAACTCGCCGAGTAGTAACGCGGCCGGAGCGGCTGCGCCACCTGCAGGAACTCAAAGATGTTCAGCGAGCAGGACGGGAACTCGTCGAGTAGCCGGAGCACGTCGTAACCGCCCGCCTCGATCGCCACGGGCAGGGATGAATCGCGAGAATCAGGCGCCTGCAGGGCGTCCCTGATCTCGATCAGTCTCGACCGCTGTCCGGGGTCGCTCACCTTCTCGAGCAGGAGATCGAGCAGGGGCAACGTCGGCCGACCGCCGACGTCGACAAGGTTCGTGAGCACATTGCGGACCTGGAGCACCACGCCCTTCGGCACCGCGCGCACGTTCATCGCCTCCGGTGCCATGAACAGACCATCGAGCGCAGCACCGAGGTGCCGCGCCAGCCGCTCGACCCGTTCCTCGGCGTTCTTCGGGCAGATACCGAGGTGGTCGCCGGCCCGGTACGCGACACCGGGCGGCAGGCTCACCTCCAGATGGCGCGTCCGCCTCGGAGACTCGGCCGGCTGGAGCTCCCGGCAAGCGAGGGCGCGCGCCTCGAACGTGTCCATCCCCACGGCATTGGTGAGGATCGCCGGCACGAGCAGCAGCCCGGAGGCCTGCTGCGGCGCGAGGTCGCCAGCCTGCAGCGAGCGCTGCATTGCGGCGTTCGAATCAGCGCGGGTCAGCTCGCCCGTGGCTGCCTCGTCCGCGGAGGCGCGGGCAGCCGCAACCGCTGTCGGACGCGCACCCGACAGCCCGAGGAGGGCCGGCCAGACGCGAGCGTTCCACTCGGCGTGCAGGCGCTCCCACGACGGCGAGCCCACATCGCCGTACGCGAGCTCCGCGAGCGGCGTGGCGCCCAGCTCGGCCAGCTTGGCGTGCACGTAGCGGGGAAACGCGAGGAACGCATTCCACTGGCTGTTTCCGAGCCCCCAGACGAGATATCGGCAGTTTCGCCATGGGTGGTCACCGGGCCGGGTGCCCTCGAGCCACGCCTTGAACGCGGTTGCGTTCGAGGGCGGGTTAGACGTGTATGTGGAGGTCATGACGACGAGAAGCCAGGGCTGGGTACGCGGCGGCAACGCGGCCAGTTCGTTCAGCCTGACCACGTCGCTCGTGTAGCCATAGAAGCGGCCCCGTTCGGCGAAGCGCTCGGCCAGCTCCTTATTTGCGCCGAAGTTGCTGCCGTAGGCGATCACGAGATGGCGATAGTCGCTCGTCTCGGGGATCTCCGCCGGAGCTCCCCATGCCGGCGCGGCAACGGAAGCGCGCGGTCGCTCTGGCGACGCCACCTGCGCGCGCGAACGCCCGTCCTGCCCACGCGGCAAGAGAATGATCGGAACCGTGGCCGGTTTAGTCGTCACGACCGTGTTCTTGGCTACCGTCGCACCCGGCGCGAGCCGCAGCCGGTAATGCTTGCAGATCTCGAACAGGGCGACGCGGAGCATCATGAACGTGACCTCCTGCGCCATGCACTGCCGCTTCCCTATCGAGAACGGGATGAATGCGTGGCGCGGCCGGGCGACAACCTTGTCCATCGCGAACTGCTCCGGGTCGAACCTGCCGGGGTCAGGTCCCCAGTAGCGCGGGTCGCGTTGGGCGGCGAGCGTCCCGACCAGGATGATGTCGCCCTTGCGAATGCGATAGCGGCCGAGCGTTCCGTCCTTGAGGCTGCGGCGGATCGTGATCGGCATCGGTGGGTAGATCCGCAGCGCTTCCTTGATTACCTGGGTCGTGTAGGTCAGCGCCATCAGGTCGTCGTACTGCAGGTCGTAGTCCGGGTCGCCGCCGGTGATCCCGTCGATCTCGGCGATCAGCTTCTCCTCGACGTCCGGTCGCGTGGCGAGGACGTAGGCGAGCCACGCTCCCGTGATCGACGGCCCGTTAAAGCCGTTCGAGAGGTGCATGAGGATCTGGTCGCGCACGATCTCGGCATCGAGCAACTCGCCCGTCTCCGGATCCGGCGTGCTCACCAGACGGCTCAGCAGATCCGTCTGCTGCCCGACCGGGCACGCGTGCGCGCCGGCGCGCACCAGCGCGTCGGCCGTGCGGAACAACTCTTTGTTCTGACCGCGGTAGCGCTTCCGCCGCGCGCGGCGCGCGCGCCCGACCAAGAGGCCGGAATCGGGGAAAGTATCGGCCACGCGCCGGATGCTCTCCTTCGTACTCTCCGGAACGGCCTCGGCGAACGGGTGCGGGGCGCCGTTACCGTCGAGCAATCCGAAGTCGTAGTTGCATGCGCCGCGTCCGGAGACCTCGAGCGTGTAACGCTCCATCCAGGCACGCGCGTCGAGTGGCTCGTCGGCGGAAATCGCGGACCACGCGGCAACAAGCTTGCGTGCCGGCTCCTTCATCCGCTCGAGTTGCGTCCGCTGGTTCGACGGCGCGTACCACGGCAGCATCACGCGCCGGATCCGCTCGTAGTGCTCGCCGTCGCCGATCACCGAGAGGCCTCCGCCCCGGGAGTTGCTCAGCTGGGCAAAGAAGTTGATCTCCTCGACAGGTTTGCCGAACTGCTCCGCGTTCGCGGCTACCTCGTCGAGCAGCCCGGGGTCCGAAACGACCACGAGCCGCCACTTCTTCGTCGGGATACCGACCGCGTAGATGTGCCCGAATCGGCAGTAGTAACTGAGCTGGGTGTCGTTGTCGTTCAGGACGTCGAAGTTCGCGAATCGCTCACCTCTCGGCACAAGCCAGCGGACCGCGTACGGGATGTCAAGCGTGCTCTCGCCACCGCTGTCACCGGGCGATGCGGCGGCCGGCGGCGGCGCCGAGTGCTGTACGGGACCTGGCGGCAGGCTCCGGCCGGACCCCTCGGTCTCCACGACAGGTGGCGGCGCCGGCGCACCCCGGCGGTGCTTCCCGGCCCCGCCCTTGTCCATCGGGCCACCCGCGGTCATCGCATGTTCCCCTTGCGCTGTCGAGGGGCGGTGTCCCGGTCCGCTCGGCCACGCGCTGTCCCCTGTGCCCTACAAGGAGATGCGACACGCCGTTCAAATACCTGTTGAAACTGTGGGTGGCGGCGCGCAACCAGCCGATCACTTTGGTGATCGAGAGCCTCGACGCAGCAGGCACGTAAGCGTGGCGGAGGAGCCGTGCGATCTGGCGGAGCGGGCGCCGCAGACTCCGCAGGGCGCGCTCAGCAACAGCGAGCGCCGGCGTGGATCGATCCTCGATAGGTAGCCGAGGCGCTAGGTGTCAGCCAGCTTCATCCGTGGCCGACGTAAAATACGATCTGTTCGGCCTTGATCTTGTCATCCTCGACCCGGTACAGCCGCGCACACGGGGCGGCTGCTCCCGCTCCGAATGGCCCGCCTGCCACTCGTAGGTCCAGCATGAGCAGCGCGTAGTGGTCATCGCCGAGGCCGGCCAGCTCGCGTACGCTGCCGGGCACGATCGGGTCGGCGAATGCCATCAGGCCCTTCATGTACTCGTCGGCACCGGTCAGATCGGTGTGCGGGAGGGCGGGGTCGGTGCTGCTCGCGATGACATGGACATCGGTGGCGAGCATGCTCCGCGCGCTGTCCCAGTCCTTCCGGCCCCACGCTTCCACGTGGGCGCGAGCAACCATGACCGCCGGTGCGTCCGAAGTCTGCGGCACGGCTCTTCTCCTGTCTGTGCTGGCAGTCGGCCGCTTTAGCTTCTATGACGGCACGCCAAGGCGTCTTGAAGAAAATCGGCATCCGAGCCGACGTCTGCAAGTCCGGACGGTGTGAGCCCGGTCAAGTCACGCAAGTCGCGCGCCAGATGCGCCTGGTCGGCGTAGCCATAGCTAGCGGCGAGCAACGCCCAGCGTCGGTTCGCTTGCGGCACCGCCTCAGCGGCAAGAGCGGAAACGCGAGTCTGCCGGGCCAGCACTTTCGGCCCGAGTCCGACATGCCTGGTGAAGCTGCGCTCAAGCTGGCTGACGCTGAGGTCCAGCCGACCGGCCAACCACCGCACCGTCACCCGGCCGCGGCTTGCCCGGATCAGCCGGACCGCCTCGCGAACCCGCGGGTCCGGCTCGCAACGCGGCTCCAGCCTGGCCAGCAGCAAGTTAGCGAGACCGGAGATCCGCTGTGCGGTGGGTAGTGGCTGCAACTCCGCGACGGCCTCCCGGAAGTCGCGCGGCCAGATCTCATCAGGCGCAGCCATCCTGCCGACGAGTTCCGGCATCGCGACGCGGACGAACGCGCCCGCTGCACCGGGGAAAAACGAGACGTTGACCTGATCGACCGTGCCCTGAAACCGCAGCCACACGGCATGCGTCCGCGGTCCGACGACGGCCGCGGACGGCACCTCAGCACGCCCCCAGTCGTCGACCAGCACGGCGTCGCCGAAGCACACCGGCACCGACACGTCGCAGCCGGCGAAATCCAGTACTGACGCCCCGGCCGGTTCCCTAGCGGAAAACACCTGGAACGCACGCACGTACAGACCGAGCCGACCCGCGGGCCGATACTCGGTCATGTTCAGCGGCGACGTCATACAGCACATCCCCCCGGCTTCGCCCCACCGCCGGGCACTCCTCGCTCCCGGCCCAGTCTCGTTGACCCATCGGTCGTCGACAAGCGGTAAAGCGTGAGCCGCGAATGCATCCGGCGCCGGCGCGGGTCGTGCAACGATGCGTCGGTGAATTCACGAGCCGTGATTACCGACTACCTGGACTACTCCGGGCGCGACGACCTCGTCAGCGGTGGCGCTCGGATGATCCCGATCGAGACGCCGTCAGGGCCGCACCGGGTGTGGACGAAGCGGATCGGCAACAACCCCGACCTGAAGGTGCTGCTGTTGCACGGGGGCCCGGGGTCGACGCACGAATATCTCGAGGCCGTGGACAGCTACTTCCCGGCGGCGGGCATCGAGTATTACTTCTACGATCAGCTCGGCTCTGGCCGCAGCGACCAGCCCGATGACGAGTCGCTGTGGGATACCGATCGGTTCGTTGACGAGGTCGAGCAGGTACGGGCCGCGCTGGGCCTGGAGCGGCGCAACTTCGTCCTGTACGGCCAGTCGTGGGGCGGCATCCTGGCCATCGAGTACGCCCTGCGCCAGGGCGCGCAACTGCGGGGGCTGGTGATCTCGAACATGATGGCCAGCGTCCCCGCGTACAACACCTACACCGAGCGCGTGCTGATGCCGCAGATGGACCAGAACAAACTCGCGGCAATCAAGCAGATGGAGGCAGACGGGGACTTCGACAGCCCGCGCTACATGCAACTTCTGACCGAGCAGCACTACATCCATCACGTGCTCCGGATGCCCCCCGAGGCATGGCCAGACCCGGTGCAACGCGGATTCAACCACATCAACCCGGTGATCTACCGCAAGATGCAAGGCCCCAGCGAACTGGGCATCAGCGCTGACACGACACTTGCCGAATGGGACCGCACCGCCGACCTCGACAACATCGACGTGCCGACCCTGGTCATCGGTGCCACGCACGACACGATGGATCCTGACTACCTACGCATGATGTCCGAACGTCTGCCTAATGGACGCTATCTGCACTGTCCGAACGGCAGCCATCTCGCGCTCTACGACGATCAGGCGATCTACTTCGACGGTCTGCTCGACTTCCTGCTCTCGCTACCCACGAAGCCAGATCCGTACCTGGCCAGCTGACGGCGGCCCCGCGGCTGGCCATCGAGCAAAGGAGATCGTGATGACCGAAGCCCGGCCACCCTTCCCGCCGTTCGACCTCGACAGCGCCCGCACGAAGGTGCAAGCGGCCGAGGACGCCTGGAACAGCCGCGACCCGCATCGGGTCAGCCTCGCCTACAGCGCCGACTCCATATGGCGTAACCGGGATCAGTTCATCACCGGCCGGGAAGAGATCGTCAAGTTCCTGACCGCCAAATGGGAACGGGAACTGGACTACGTGCTGCGCAAGAGCCTCTGGGGCTTTCGGGAAAATCGCATCGCGGTCCGCTTCCAATACGAATGCCACGACGCCAGCGGCCAATGGTGGCGCAGCTACGGCAACGAGCTGTGGGAGTTCGACGATCAGGGGCTGATGCGCCGCCGCGAAGCAAGCATCAACGACGTACCAATCAACAGCTCAGACCGCCGCTGGTTCGGTCCTCGTCCGGACGACGAGCGCGGACCAGAACACGACATACCACTGCAGTGAACGTCCCCGGCCCGCCACCAAAGCCGAGCCGGTGAGCGCTGGTTCAGGTCGCTTCTGGTCGAGGTGGCGCGAGCGGATCGGCGAACAGGTCGCTGATGGACAGCGGAACCGTCCATAACGGTTGGCCCGGCTCAAGCAACCATAGCCGCATAGCGGACACTTTCATCAGCCGAAGGGCCCCGCCGATAAGCAGTGCGGCAAACGGCAACTCGACAAGCAGCGCGGTTGCTGCCGAAAACCACCGATCGCTCGGCGATGCGGTCATCACGTCGAACCACGCGTCGCAGATGAGCAGCATGCCCGTGCCGAATGCGGCCAGCACCAATAGTTGGCGGCGCAGCAGCCCCAACATTGCGGTGAGAGTGAACATCACCAGCAGCAACCCGTCAAACCCCACCCAGGCCGCGGACCAGTTATGCGCGACGTAGTGGTCGGGCAGTCTCAGGGCGAGGTAGACGATCCACGGCAGCAGGACGAGCACCGCCGCGAAGTTGAGGACCAGGCGGCGACGCCGGATCCGACGTGCCAGCGGCACCGGGACGATCGTCGAACTCGCACGGGCCAGACGCATCATCAACTCGCGGCGTTCTGGGTGGGACATCGCAGCGATCTGTTCCTCGCTGATCTGCACGCCGCTCATGCTCATCGCCACCAGACAGCTTCTCCGCGTCCCGTCGCCTTCCCCCAGTAAACCGTCACCAGGCGGCAATGGCTCCTTGGCTGCCGGTCGGAGTCGCAGCGTGCGGTCAAGAGCCGCCATCGCCGGCCGGGTCGCGAGGTAGCCTGGCCGGGACCTGTTGCGAGGGTTGCCAGGCAGGAGGACGGGGCGGCTGATGCAGACGGTGCTGGAACTGTTGTTGATCACTTGCCTGGTGTCGTTCGGCCTGGTCGTGATCGGAGTGCTGATCGCCTGGCGCGCCGTGCGGCGGCTGCGTCGTACCGCGAGCATTCGTCTCGCCGCGGCTGGCATGAGCGTCGTGCGCCGCGCCGCGGCTACCCGGCTGGACGGGCCGGCGGGCGCCTGGTCGCCGCCGCGTGGCCCCGGCCCGGATCGGCTGAGTGCCCTCGGCGGCGGCGCGTACGTGGCGGCTCGCGCATGGCTGCCCGGGCCGGCGCGGCCGGTATGGGTGCTGTCCCGCGATCTAGACCGGGACGTCGCGAGCGCCGTGTTCGCAGTGCGGGCGGCCGAGCGGGCTGGTCGGCCGGTCCAGGAATTGCAGGGCTGCGTCGCGACGCTCACCGAGCATGCGCGCGATCTGCAGTTGGATCTGCGGGTAATCGCGGCCGAGCCGGACGCCGCAGTGCGGGCCCAACTCCTGTCGGCGCACGCCGCCCGGGCCGGCCTTATCCGGCAGACTTGCGCGAACGTGCGATCGGCGGTGCTCAGCGGCGGGTCGGTCTCGCGCCAGCCGGAGCTGGAGCGGACCGTCACCGACGTTAACGACGCGGCACTCGCGGTACGCCTTCGCGCAGCTGCATACCGTGACCTGACCCGCCAGTAAGGGGTGGGTCGCGGACCTGGTTCGCGCCGTCCACGGTGCCCCGGCATCCCCGTCCAGCCGAGGGCTCAGCTGGTCAACCTATGCGATGCGGGAAGCGGTGCACCTCCTGCGGCCAGCCGACGGCGACCGCGATCCTGCCGGCCCAATACCGTGCCTGATCATCGTCGGGCACATCGACGACCGCGAACCCGCCGAGGTGCTCCTTGGTCTCGACGAACGGTCCGTCGCTGAAGACCGGCGTGCCGCTACTCGGGTCGACACTGCATACGACGGTCGACGCGTCCAGACCGCCGTCGGTGAAGACGAAGACGCCGGCGTCCGTCATCTCCGCGATCACAGCTCTACCGGACTTGCCCCTCTCGCGCACCTCTTCCAACGTGAGGTCGGGCACCCACTCGTCGTTGAAGGCGATCAGGTACAGCGCCATCGCAAGCTCCTCTGCTCACCGGCAGCCTCGGACGGCTGCCCCTCACGTTCTCCACGAACGCACCTGTGTCGATACGACACCCGGCCACGATTGTTTCCAAGCTTCGCATCGAAGCCGGTCGAACCGCGGTTCAGCCCACCCGTCGCTGAAATACACGTGACCCCTGGCCGACAGGGTGATGCCGGCCAGGGGCCACGGTTGTGCCCTCAGGTCAGATCAGTTGGTCTCTGTAGACCCGTAGTACGCGCCGGGCACCTGGTCCGGCGTGAGGATCTTGGAGTCGCCCGGGTACGGGGTCGTCCAGTTGTGCGTTTGGTACCAGGTGAAGCGGTTCATCTGCTCGTTGTTGGCGTAGTCCGGCTCCGCGCCCGGACCGGTCAGGTGCTGCTTCGCTTGCCACTTCGTCCATTGCGCCGCCACGCTCGCCATGGTCGCGGGCACCGTGACAGTTGTCTGGGCCGGAGCAGCGGCCGGATCCTGTGGCGCGGGCACGTCCGCACCGCAGGGCGGCAGCTTGGTGCCTGTCAGGCCCAGGGTCAGCGATGTGCGGTTCGGCACCGCGGTGAACGGCGTGTTGTCCGGCGTGGCGCTGAACGCGCCAGTCATCGGGGAGGCCGCCGCGTCGAGCTGGTTCATCGGGTGGATACCGAGGATCTGCTCGATGGTGCGGAGCATGGTGATCTGCGAGTAGTAGTGGCTGTCAACGGCGCCGTGCTGGGCCCAGGGGCTGATGATCTGGACCGGGGCCCGGTGACCGTCGACGTGGTCCGAGCCGGACTGGGAGTCGTCTTCGACCATGAAGATCGCGGACTGGCTCCAGTACGGGCTGTGGGTGATGGCGTCCACTGTCCGGCCGACCGCGAGGTCGTTGTCGGCGACCTGCGCCGCCGCACTCGTCGTACCACCGGTGTGGTCGTTGGAGTACCAGAACATGTTGAGGTTGGCCGGACCGTTCTTCTCGAAGTCCTGCTGCCAGATCTGCTCCTTGTAGATGTCCGGCACGCTCGTGTCAAACAACGGGAATCCGGGCACCGACACCGCGTTCAGCGATGGGATCGCCGAGCCGGTCTTGATCGGATAGGCAGTCGGCGCCCCGGTCGCGATCATGTTCTTGGTGTCGCAGTAAAGGTTCTGCCAGGACGCGCCGGCCGGCTTGTTCTCGGCAGACTGGAACTCACCGAAGTCCTTGACGGACTTGCCGGCCGCCTCCGCGCCGGTCCAGATGAAGCCAGTGCTCTGGTGGCCGAGCACGTCGTTTTCGGTGTCGTAGCTGCGGGTGTACTCACCGGCCGAGGACTCGGTGTACTCCGGGTTGTCGGACTGCATCAGCCAGTTGTGACCCTCGGCCGAGTTCGTGCCCACGTCGTAGAAGTTGTCGTAGAGCCCGAACTGGGCGGCCAGCGCGTGCTGGTTCGGCGTGACGTTCTCGCCGAACGAGGTGAACGCCGGGTCGCCGTTGCCCTGGGGCATGTCACCGTAGACCTGGTCGTACGTGCGGTTCTCCTTGACGAGCAGGAACACATACTTGATCGTCGACGGGTCGCCGATCTTGACCGGAACCGGCACCGGCGCGATGTTCGGGTTGCCGTTGCTGGTCTGCACCGAGTTGCCGATCCAACCGTTCTGCGCGAAGACCTTGGCCGTGTAGCCGTTGATCGCGTGGTCGTTCGGCAGCGTGAACCACTGCACGCTCGAGGTGGTGTCGTGCGTGCCGTGTGCCGGACCAGCCGAGCGGCGCGCGTCGATACCACGCGTGTTGGACACCACGACCGTGTTGCCGACAGTGGTGACCTCGGCGGGGAAGTAGTCCGTCGGCAGCAGGCCGAGGTAGCTGACCGGCTGCTGCGCCGAGGTGTACTTGTACGCGGCGATCGCGTTGGCCCGGCCCAGCGTCACCAGCAAGTGACCGTCGTCGGTGAGCGTCACCGCGTTGGGCTCGTAGCCGACCGACGCGTCGGTCCACGGCTCGGTGGCGATGGTCTGCACGACTGCGTCCTTGCTGCTGTCGATGACCGACACGCTGTTGCCGTTTGTGTTGGTGACGAACACGGCGCCGTCCTTGGCGTAGACAGCGGTCGGGTGCAGGCCGACGTCGATGCTGCCGACCGCGGCCGTCGGGTCCGAGACGTTGATGACACTGACCGTGCCGGTGGTGCTGGTACCGGTCTGGCCGTTCGCCGGCACCTGAGTGCCGTAAGAGTTCATCGTGGTGTCACCGGACTGCGCGAGACGACCACCCTCGTTGCTGACGTAGAGCTTGTTGCTGACCAGAGCCATACCACGCGGAGCGATGCCCGTGTTCCAGCTCTGCTCGATGGCGCCCGTTGCGGCGTCGATCGCGACCACATGGTTCTGGCCGTTCACCGCGGCGTACACGGTGGAGCCGTCGGCGGAGAACACAGCCGCGCCGACCAGCGCCTGGTGGCCGCTCTGCGTCGCAATGTTGACGGCCACCGGGTTGGCAAGACTGCCGTCCGGGTTCACGGTGAACTTGGTGTAGCCGGTGCTTTGACCGAGCCACAGCTGCGTGCCGTCGGGCGAGTAGGTCGGCCCCTCTTGGCCCACACTGTTGCTGCCGATCTTCAGGTCGGCCTTCGCGTAGTTGCCGATGCGCTGCTGAACCGTGTGAGTCTTAAGGTTCACGATGTCCAGCGCGGGCGAACCATCGGTGACCGACGCGGCCAGGTGGGTGCCGTCCGGGCTCACCGTCGACGACATGATCTTGCCGTCGTTGATGACTAGGTGCTGGCCGATCGGGTTGATGATCTGGTCGCTGGAGACGACCTGACCTTGGTCGGTGGTCTGACCGACCTGGTCGAAGCCGAACTGGTTTGTCTGGGCGAATGCAACGCCGGTGCCTGCCGCGACAATTGCGGCAGCGATGGCCGTGGTACGGCGTGTCCGGCGCCCTTGGCGTAGACGGAGAAAACCGGAACGGTCCTCCTCGTCACGCCGACGCCGACGTGTTACCTGCATGGACATATCCCTTCCTTGGGTCCGTCGCGGCCGGTGCGACGGCTCAGAAAAAACCTAAGGAGGGCAATCGACACAGACACGGACATTCCATGAACAGAGGGCGAACGCCGGTCGCCTACCCCGTTAGTAGTAATGCGTCGCGGTTGTCCAAAGGCGTCCGCTCTGCAAGCTTGAACCTTGAACTATCTCGACGGCCACGCCGTGGGTCTTCTCAATTTCAACGACCCCATCGGCCCGGCCAGCCCAGTGCAATCGACGACGATCGCGGGCCTGATTCCAGGCTGAGGTACGCCGCATAAGCACATTCCCAAGGACACCCGCCGGGCGCACCACTGCGTCCGGCGGGTGTTCTGGCCTTTGGCTATCGCGTAGGCGACGGATCGCCGAGGCGCTCCAACTCGGACTGCACGGCGGGCCAGGCATGGCTGGCCGGGTCGATCAGTTCGAAGTGGGCCGTTCCGGGTAACTCCACGAGCCGCACGCCTGGGTGGGCGGCTACGTATGACCGGCTCATCGCCGGCGGGACGGCGGTGTCATCAGTGCCATGGATCAGCGTCACGGCGCCTGCCGGCCGCCCGAGCAGTCTTGGATCCAGGTCGGGCCGGAGGCTGGGCGGGCCGCCGAGGAACTCCGCGACCGCGCCGTTGCTCAGCCCGGCCGAGTGCGCTGCCACGAGGTCGGCGACCGGTGCCAGCGCGAGGGTGCCGACCAGATCGGCAGGTGGGCGCGTCGACGCCAGCCACAACGCGAGATGCCCTCCGGCGGAATGGCCGAGTACCGAGATCCCGGCGCCGGGCAGCTGCGGGGGAACCCGGTCGAGTGCATCTCGAATGTCGTCGGCAGCGGCGTCCGGACGTCCCGCGAGCCTGCGGTATTCGATCGCCGCCACCGGCCAGCCGGCGTCCCGCAGGGCGGCGCACATGAGGCGGGTGTGCGTGCGGTCGTAGCCGGCTCGCCAGAAACCGCCGTGAACAACCACGACGAGCGGCCGGCCGCCGGCCGAAGAAGGCAGCCACGCGTCCACGGCGTGGTCGGCCCCGTCCCCGTACCACAGAGTCTGGTCCGGATCGGGGCCTGGGCGGCTGAGGATGCTTCGATCCATCCCACCTCTGCTGCGTTCGCGACGGTCGTCAGAGTCTGGTTAGGGTACGGCGATGACCACAGAGCCCAACCGACCGGCTGAAGGGGCCGTGGTTCGCGAGCTGGAGGACACGGTTCGGACGGACTTCGGTTCGACGATGAGTTACGCGGACTACCTTGATCTGCCGCGGCTGTTGTCCGCCCAGCACCCACGGAGCCGGCCGGAACACCACGATGAGTTGCTGTTCATCGTGCAGCACCAGACCAGTGAGCTGTGGCTGATGCTCGTTTTGCACGAGCTCAAGGCCGCCCGCAACTATCTCGACGAAGACGCGATGGGGCCGGCGTTGAAGTGCCTCGCGCGAGTGAAGCATGTCCAGCGGACGCTCACCGAACAGTGGTCGGTGCTCGCCACGCTGACGCCGCGGGAGTACGCCGAGTTCCGCGGCGTGCTCGGCAATGCGTCGGGTTTTCAGTCGTACCAGTATCGGGCCGTGGAGTTCATCCTCGGCAACAAGAACGCCGCGATGCTGAAGGTGTTCGACAGCGAGCCCGGCGCGCGCGCCGTTCTCGAGGAGCTTCTCGCGCAGCCGACGCTCTACGACGCGTTTCTCGCCCATCTGGCGCGGTTAGGACTCGCGATACCCGACGACGTCGTGCACCGTGACTACCGCCAACCGTGGACGTTCCGGCCGGAGCTCGTCCCGGTGTTCCGCGAGATCTACGAATCGACGTCCTCGCCCTGGGGTGCGTACGAGGCCTGCGAGTCGCTGGTCGACGTCGAGGACAACTTCCAGGACTGGCGGTTCCGGCACCTGCGCACCGTGCAGCGCACGATCGGTTTCAAGGCCGGTACCGGTGGATCGTCCGGAGTGCCGTTCCTGCGTCGGGCGCTGGATCTTGTCTTCTTTCCCGAGCTGTTCGCTGTCCGAACCGAGGTCGGTACGTGAGACCGACAAGTGCCGAGCTGGACGCCGCCGACGCCCTCGCCCGCTACCGGTCGCGGTATGTCGGTGTCGACGACCCGGCGGTCGCCGCCTACCTGGACGGCAACTCACTGGGCCGCCCACTTCGGGTCACCGCAACGCGGCTCGCCGAGTTCGTCGAGCACGCATGGGGCAGCCGGCTCATCCGGGGCTGGGACGAGGGCTGGATGGACGAGCCGACCAGCCTCGGCGACCGGCTGGCCGCGGTGACCCTCGGCGCCGCGCCGGGGCAGACGATCGTGGCTGATTCCACGTCGGTATTGCTCTACAAGCTGCTGCGGGCAGCAGTGGACGCGGAGCGGGGCCGCGACGAGATCGTCCTCGACAGCGGCAACTTCCCCACGGACCGCTTCGTGGTGGAGGGCATCGCTGCCGAACGCGGGCTCACGATCCGCTGGCTCGACGCGCCGCACGCTGCGGGAGTTCGACCCGCCGACGTCGCGGCGGCGATCAGTCGCCGCACGGCCGTCGTGTTGCTCAGCCACGTGGCCTACCGCTCGGGGTTCCTCACCGATCTGCCGGCTATCACCGGCGTCGTCCACGACGAGGGTGCTCTGGTCCTGTGGGACCTGTGCCACTCGGTCGGCGTCGTGCCGATCGAGCTCGACGCCGCGGGTGTCGACCTCGCTGTCGGCTGCACGTACAAGTACCTCAACGGCGGGCCTGGTGCGCCTGCTTTCGGCTACATCGCGACCGGCCTGCAGGACCGGATCCAGCAACCGATCTGGGGCTGGATGGGCGCCGACGAGCCCTTCGCCATGGCCGAGCGCTACCGCCCCGCGGCAGGCGTGCGCCGGTTCATCAGCGGCACGCCGCCGGTTCTTGCGATGCAGCCGCTGAAGGACATGCTTGATCTCATCGACGAGGCCGGCTTGGCCGCCGTCCGGGCAAAGTCGATCGCGCTGACCGACCATGCCATCGCGTTGTGCGACGAGCGGCTTGCCTCGCTCGGCACCGTCCTGGCCAGCCCGCGGGATCCGGCGGAGCGCGGTTCGCACGTCACTGTCGACCACCCGCGCTTCGCCGACGTGACCGCGGCATTGTGGCGAGAAGGCGTGATCCCGGACTTCCGCGCGCCCAACGGGATCCGGATCGGGCTCTCCCCGCTCAGCACGAGCTTCGTCGAACTCGAACACGGTGTCGACGCAATCGCGCGGCTGCTGCGCGAGCCGATCGCGGCTGCCTCGGGGGTGCGATGACTGACGTTCGAACGTCGCGCCTGGAGCTGCACGCGATCGATGTGGCGGAGGGCGAACGCATCGTCGCTCGAAGCGCGGGACCGGCAGATGCGTGGGCGGACGACTTCCCCTTCGAGGGCGACCTTGCCGCAGTGCGAGGTTTCCTTCGCGCCAGCGCCGCGCACGGGGAGCAACGGCCGTTCGGCTACTACCGGATCACCCGCCTCACTGACGGGTTAGCCGTCGGTGGGATCGGCTTCAAGGGCCGGCCGGACGGCGGCTCCGTCGAGATCGGCTACGGCCTGGCTCCGTCGGCCCGCGGCCACGGCTATGCCGCAGAGGCGGTCGTCGCCCTACTGGCCATAGCCGCTGAGCACGGGGTGTCCCGGGTCGTGGCCGACACGACGCCCGACAACATCGCCTCGCAACGGACCCTCACCCGGGCAGGCTTCCGACTCGTGGGCACCGGCGGCGAGTTCCACCAGTACGAGGTGCTACTGGACGTCAGGGACTGACCCGAGGGTCAGCCGGAAGTGGCGGCGACCGCAGCGAGGATCGCGTCGATCGTCGCCTGCGGCTGCGACACCATCGACACATGCGATGCGGCGACCTCGGTGGTCGTCGCGCCCGCTCGCTTTGCCATTCGGCGCTGTGCGTCGGGCGGGATGATCCTGTCTTCGGTGCCCACAACCGTCCAACTCGGGATGGTTCTCCAGGCCGCAGTTAGCGAAGGCGTCGTGTTCGCGCTGAGGGTGAGCGGCCGTTGCTCGGCCGCGATGAGCCAACGATCCGCCTCCGGCAGATCTTGAGCGAAGGACTGGTGCACCGTGTCGGGTTTGAGGAACGCCTCGACATCGCCCTCCGGGGCGCCGGGGTAGCCGGCGAGGTCAAGCACGGTTGTCGGATCGGGAACGTCCAGTGCCGAGCCCGAGCCGCCGAGGATCTGGAACGTTGTTTCGCCCTCGGCGGGAGCGAATGCGTCGATGTACACCAGCGCCTTGACGTCTCCACCTCCGGTCGCGGCGTTGGTGATCACAAAGCCGCCGTAGGAGTGCCCCACCAATACAACCGGACCACTTGTCCGCTGAGCGAGGAATGACGCGATGTACGGCGCATCGGTCGCGACTCCGCGCAACAGGTTCGTCGGCGCAAGGACGGTGAAGTTCTCGCTCTGCAGATGCGACGCCACAGCATTCCAGCTCGACGCGTCGGCCCAGGCACCGTGGACCAGAACAATCGTGGGTTGGGCCATGTCTTCACTCCATCCGCTCGACCGATCACGACTACCACGGCGCAGGCCGCGTGGTTCTTAGCATCGTTTGCGATGGCCCCGCAGCCGGGCATCACCCGTACCGGGTGAGTCGTCGCCGGTCAGTTCTGGATGGCAGCGAAGGCCAGACAGGCCAGCACCAGAAGCACTGTCGTCGCCAGCGCGATTCGCATCATGTAGGTGTGGCGCACGGCCGCTCCTCGTCTTCAGCTTCGTCAGACCCAGTCGAAACGTTCGGTGTGGATGCGGTCCGCCGGCGCACCGATCTGGATGAGTGCGGCCTCGACCGCGTCGAGCATCGGGTTCGGGCCACAGGCGAAGAATTGGAATCGCTGAAATCCCGCCGGTAGGTGACGGGCGAGGATATCCGCGTTGAGGTATCCGGTTTCTCCCGCCCAATTCGGCGGCGGCTCCTCGAGCGCGTGCACCACCTTCACATTGAGCCGAGTCGTCAACGCGTCAACGCGGTCGCGGAAAATGATGCTGTCCCAGTTGCGATTGCCGGCGAACAAGACGACCGGGCGCACGTCGCCGCGGTCGGCGAGGGTTTCGAGCATGCTTAGGGCAGGCGCGATCCCGACTCCGCCGGCGATCATGCAGAATCCGGGGCCTTCATATTGGTCGATCGAGAACACGCCATGCGGCCCGTCCACGTAGACCTCGGTTCCCGGCTTGGCGGTTGCAACGCCGGAACTGAAGTCCCCAGCGGCCTTGATGGCGACCTCGACGCTGCCGTTCGCCTCGGCGCTCGAGCAGAACGAGAACGGGTGTGAGGTGACCGAGAACGGCGACCTGCCGACCGTGATCCACGCGAACTGCCCGGGTTCAAATCGCAGTCCGTCGTGTCCCGCCGGCCGCAGCGTAAGCACCGTTGTGCGGTCACGTTCCGGCGTGATCCGCTCGACCGTCCATGGCCGTCGACGTATGCCGAGCGGACGAAGCAGACGCACCCACACGAGCAGCCAGATGAATGCTGCCGTCATGAGCGACCACAGCACCTGCTTCCAAATGCTGTCGACGTAATAATTCACCAGCAGCACGTGAACCAAGGCGGCCACGACCGCGATCACTGCCAATACCGCATGCAGGACTTGCCAAATCTCATAGGAGAGTCGCAACCGGCGACGCCATATCGAGGTGCCCACAAGCAACACCAAGGCACCGGCCGCGATCGCCCCGAACCACACTCGTGAGGGCGTCTCGGCCGGCGTGAACGACTTGGCCTGCTTCCACTCGGCAGAGAGCGCGACGTGTGCCAGCACGAACGCCAGCCCTGCGTAGCCGATCTGCCGATGAAAATCGATCAGAGCGTCCATACCGAATGGCATCGCGACGGCCTGTACCCGAGCCACCAGGGCAAACTCAATCCCCATCAGCGCCAAGCCGACGAACCCGAGAGCGACGGAGAAGTCAGTCCAGTAACCCTGCCCGGCTCGGTCCGTGCTCACTAGCGCAAAGACCAACGGCGCCACGCAGATCCCGATCAATATGCCGACCCAGGCGATTCCGCGTACGACCGACGTCACGACGCCGTCGATTCAGGTCTAGCGGATTCGGCAGGCTCACCGTGCGCCGCGGGCAGGACCAGCGCGAGGAACATGAACACTCCCAGTCGGGCTGCGCTACACCGGTCATGGCGTGATCCCCCGGGGACGTCGACAGTCTAGGGCACGTCCCAAGTAGCGAGGATCTTCATGCGCAGCCGCCTTCACGCGCCGGTTTGATCGTCTACCATCGGCGGTATCTCAGCGGGGACGGAGATGAGCATGGGCCTGCCGGCGCGTCGTCTCGCCTCGCTGTGGGGGCTCGCCTTAGCCGGCCTCATTGTTGCCTCCACCTCAGCGGGACTTGTCGGCGATTCCCGCCTGGCTGTGCCGCTGATGGTGAGTTCGGTTCTTCTCGTCGCGCTGGCGGTTGCGCTCACCGCACTCGTCTCGCACGGGCCCGCGATCGCCTCGGGCGGGCCGGTGCGGCGCCGCGTGGCGCCGTCGAGCCACCCGGTTCGCCAGTGCGACCCGAACGCCGCTGGTCACACGCGCCCTCGAGCACCCACCCGGGTTGCCTCCAGTTGGCGCTGATTTCGACACGCGCGGCGCTCCCCGTGGTCGATCGCGGTAAATCCGCGTCCTTCTGATCGAGCTGCCGTTTTTCCCTTTGCCCCTCGGGCATCGCACGGTCCAGAGGTCGCGACCGTGCGCTCGGCCGTTGCATGCGCCGAACCGCCCGTGCATCGTCCTTCGGAGTTTCGATGTCTCTCAACTTTGTCTATACGGCCGTGTCCTGGGTGTTGCTGCGCTGGCATCAGTTGTTCTCCGCGCTCGGCATGAATCCGGCCGGTGGCCTCACCTGGACCCTGTCCATTGTCTTCTTGGTGATCACAGCTCGCCTCGCACTGTTTCGGCTGTTCCTCAAGCAGCTGCACTACACGCAGAACATGCAGAAGATGCAGCCGAAGCTTGCCAAGCTGCGCGAGAAGTACAAGAACGACGCGCCCGAATTGAACCGGCAGGTGATCAAGCTGCAACAGGAGGAGGGCTTCAACCCGCTCTCCGGCTGCCTGCCGATGCTCCTGCAGATCCCGGTCTTCCTGGGTCTTTACCACGTACTGCGGCACGTGTCCGCGGCCGCGTCGCAGAACTACCAGCTGAACCACCCGGACCGGCTGACGCTCTATACGTTCACGAAGCACGAGACGCTCAGCGCGGCGCACGCCAAGCTGTTCGGCCACGTGCCGCTGGCCGCGTCCTTCCACGACTCGACGCACACCCTCGTGAACGTCCTCGGCGGCCAAGTCGGCGCCACCCGGCTGGTGATCGCCATGGTGCTGATCGCCAGCGCCGCGGCCACCCTTGCCACGCAATTGCTCCTCCGCCGCAACGCGCCGACCACGCCCGAAGACGCCACAGCCAAGGTGCAGCAGTTGCTGATGTACGTCATCCCGCTCGGCGTGCTTGCATCCGGGCTGATCTTCAACTTTGCGCTCGGCGTGCTGGTCTACTGGCTGACCAGCAACATCTGGACTCTCGTCCAGCAGGGTTACGTCATCCGCTACCACCCGCCGGCCGAAGTACGGTCGCCTGATAGGTGATCAGCAGTGTGATTCGTGATCCCCGTTCGTACGGGGCGTAATTTCGCAGAAGTGCACTCTCGGCGCACATCGAACGCCATGGTCGCGAGCGTCGACACGCTCGCAACAGAGGCTGGCGTGCAGGCGCTGCGGCTGGGTGGCACCGCTGTCGATGCAGCAATCGCCGCGAACGCCGTGCTGGCGGTGATCCTGCCGAACCAGTGCGGCATCGGCGGTGATCTGTTCGCGATCATTCATCGTCCAGGTGCTGATCCGGTTGTGATCAACGCGTCCGGCAGGTCTGGCTCAGGCGCCGACGCTGCGGTGCTGCGCGCGGCCGGACACATCGTCATACCAGCTCGCGGCGACGTGCGTGCATCGACGGTGCCTGGTTGCGTGGACGGTTGGCTGGCTCTGCACAGCCGATTCGGCCGACTTGGACTCGAGGAGGTGCTCCGCCCGGCGATTCACTGCGCGCGTAACGGCTTCCCGGTCTCGCCGCACCTGGCCCGCGCTTTGAACGAGGCCGACACTGTCGAGGTCACCCGAGAGTTCCGCCTGGCAGGAAAGGTTGCTCCCGGGACGCTGATTCGCCGGCCAGCCGTCGCGCGAATGCTCGAAGGCATTTCCCGCGATGGACGGAACTCCTTCTATGAAGGCGAATTCGGCGAGGCGCTGCTGGCGATGGCTGCCGGCTACTACACGCCCGAGGATCTCGCGACCGAGCAGGCCGAGTGGGTGACCCCGCTGTCGATGCGGCTCTGGGGATATG
>JBPYES010000309.1:0-7813 GCA_051984825.1 Jatrophihabitantaceae bacterium | reverse complement strand
TCCGCGGCCAGCTGGCGCAGATTCCCGGCTGGCGGGTGATCGCGCTCGGGCTGCGTCCGCCGGCTATCGGCGGCTACGGCCCGAACAACCCGATCGCCACCGAGGTCCGTCGCAGGCTCGCCGAGACACTGACCGGGCTGCGTGAGGTTCATCCGGACATTCACCTGCTGACCGGGCTGGCTCTGGGCGCGCCGCAGTTGGCCGCCGAGGCGGCCACACTCGCCGGCGTCCCCTACACCGCGGTGCTCGCTCACCCGCATCCCGAAGCTGTCTGGCCGCCGCCGGCCCAGGAGCGCTACCGCGACCTGCTCGTCGGCGCGACCGCACACCTGACCGTGTCGCCCAAACAGCCCGCATCCAAGCAAGAAGCGGCCATCGCCGCCGCCACCCGCGACCGCGCCTTGATCGACACTGCGCACGCGGCGCTCGTCGTCTGGGACGGCAACGACCGCGACCTGCGCGACAACATCACTGCCATCGAGCATCGGATTCCCGACGATCTGTGGATCATCAAGCCAAGCTGAAGCGTCACCTGCCATGCAGAGCCGGCCCACGCCGGAACTCGAATCGGGCGGCATACTGACTGCGCGCCTTCGTCGATCCACCAACGGTGAACCTGCTGTCGCTGGTCCTAAAGGGGGTGAGCCGGCAATGTCGGGGCCGCCAGCCAGTGCAGAACAGCCGAAGCGATCCGATCAGCCGGCGACCCCGGAACCCACGCCAGCCGACAGCGGCAGGACGCGGAAGATCGTGGGCCGCGTCGTAGCGATCGTGATTACGGGTCTGGCCCTGTATGTGGTGCTCCCTAGCTTGACCCGGGTCATCGCGGCGTGGCCCCAGCTCGCCAAGTTGAGCCCGATATGGCTGATCGGATCACTCCTGGCCGAAACGGCAAGCTTTGCCTGCGCATACGCCTTGCAGCGTCTGGTCCTGCGAACGAAGAAGTGGCTCGCGGTGGTGGCCGCCGGCTTGGCCGGCAACGCGGTGACCAATGTCCTGCCCGCCGGCGACGCGGCCGGCGCGGCTGTGCAGTACCGGATGCTGGCCACCGCCGGCATCGACACCGACAATGCTGTCGAGGGCATGACCGCCGCCTCGCTGCTTGGCGTCGGAGGGCTGTTGGCCCTGCCAGTGTTCACCCTGCCGGCCATCCTGGGAGGAGCCCCGGTGAGCTCGGGCCTGGTGCACGCGGCGTTGCTCGGGCTGGTCGGGTTCGGCCTGTACGTACTCGGCGGAGTGGTGGTCATGACGACCGACCGGCCGTTGGCACTGCTGGGCCGGATCGCGCAACGAGTGTGGAACAGCCTCCCCGGCCGCCGGACGAAGGTCACCGGATTAGATCGCCGGCTGCTGCACCAACGCGACGACGTCCGCTCCACGCTGGGCCGCAATTGGCCACAGGCGGTGGCCCTGACCGCGGGCCGCCTGGGTTTCGATTACGGCTGCCTGCTCTTCGCGTTGCGCGCCACCGGCAGTCATCCGCGCCCGTCGCTGGTGCTGCTGGCTTATGCGGCCGCCGGCATCCTGGCCTTGGTGCCGATCACTCCGGGCGGTCTGGGCATCGTGGAAGCCAGCCTGAGCGGTCTGCTCGTGCTGGCCGGCGTACCCGGTGGTGAGGCCTTCGTGGCGACCCTTGCGTACCGGCTGGCGTCCTACTGGCTGCCGCTGATCGCGGGGGCGGTGGCGTACGTCGTGTTCCGCCGCCGCTACCCGGCCGGTAAGTCCGGCGGTCGCAAGCACGGGGCAGTGATCCGTGAAGCCTGAAGTCAGCGCCCTGCCACCAGCCGAAGCGGACGTGGTCATCGAACCGCTGGCGTCGATGCCCAATGTGCGTCGAGCGGCAGACGTCCTTCGGCTGGTGCTGGCATTGGCCGTTGTGCTTGTGGGTCTGTTGGTGGCGACCCTTGCGGACGATGGGGTGCGCAGCACCGAACGAGGCCTGCTGAACACGATCGTGACCTTGCCGCCATCGTTGCGGGACTCCCTCACGACGGCGGCGCAACTGGTGGCCATGCTGATGCCGGTGGCGATCGTGCTGGTCATGGCGCTGCGCCGCAGATTCGCGACGGTCGGCAAGGTGATTGGCGCCGGGGCAGCTGCCCTGCTCATCGGCATGCTGTTTTCGCACCTATGGCTGGAGAGCTCTCACCCTCCTACCTGGCACGAGCTACTAGCGGGACGGAACGGGATCGTGGCAGTCACCATCCCGCCCGTGGTCTGGTTGGCAGCAACGACGGCCGTCCTGGCCGTGGCCGGGCCGGACTTGTCGCAGCGCTGGCGGCAGGTGTTGTGGTGGCTCACCGGGATCGTCGCCGTGGTCGAGGTGATCATCGGCGGCTTTCTGCCTGTCGATGCGGTGATCGCCGCCGCTCTGGGTGTCAGCGTCGGCGCGTCGATTCTGCTGATCTTCGGCGAGCCGGCCCGCCGTCCCACGGCTGCCCAGGTTGTCGCCACCCTACGAGAGTGTGGGGTGGACGTGGCAGCGCTCCGACAGCTGCCGCGCGCGGGGGCGAGCCCGGACATGTTCCACGCGACCACCCGGGAGGGAACCGGGCTGGCCGTGCGGGTGTATGCGAACGATGACCGCGACCGCGACCGGCTGGCCCGGCTAACCCATTGGCTACTGGTCCGCGACCCCCAAGACGACCGGGCCGGCATCACCGTGGAATCGGCGGGCGAGCACGAACTGCTAGCCATGGTGGTGGCGGGACGAGCCGGGGGGCGCGTCCCCGATCCCGTCGTCGCCTACCCCATCGCCGGCGGTCAAGGCACGCAGGGTGCGCTGGTGGCCTGGATCGACGTGGGCGGCCAACCCTTCAATGCCGTCCCGCCAGAAGAAATTGGCTCGGCGACCCTTGCCGATCTGTGGCACAGCGTCGCCCGCCTGCACCAGCATCGCCTCGCCCACCGCCGACTCCGCACCGACAACATCACCGTCGACAGCTCCGGTCAGGCCTGGCTGACCGGACTCGTTCTCGCCGAACTCGGCGCCAACGACCGTCAGCTGGCCTCCGACGTCGCCGAGTTGCTCGCCTCTCTGGCCGTGCGGATCGGCGTCGATCGAACGGTGACCGCTGCCGTGGCGGGACTGGGCGCGCCGGCCGTCACCGCTGCCACTGCCTACCTGCAGCCCCTGGCGCTGTCAGATTCCACCCGAACGGCGGTCCGGAACTACGACCACCAACGGTCGGTCACCCTGACCCGTGAGCTGGACAGGCGCCGGCTCCGGCCGGGGGGACGTCCGAGCGTGTACGCAGACCTCCGGACCGCCGTGGGCCAGGCCACCGGTGAGCCACCCGCGAAGCCCGAGCAGCTCGCCCGCCTCACCTGGAAAAAAGGGCTGACGCTGCTGGGTGCGTTCGCGGTTATCTACCTCCTCGTACCCCAGCTCGCCAACGCGGGCGACGCGGTTCGCGCCCTTCAGCACGCGCACTGGTGGTGGGTGCTGGCCGCCGTGCCGGCCCTGTTCGTGGCTCAGGGCTTTTCCACCCTTTTGCAGCTGGGGACGATCCCCGCCCACTTGCCCTTCGGGCCGACGTATGTCGTTGGCTTCGGAGGGTCGTTCCTCAATCGAGTTACCCCCAACAATGTGGGGGGCATGGCCCTCAGCTTCCGCTACCAGCAACAGGCCGGCGTTGACAGTGGCGCCGCGAGCGCGTCGGTCGGCCTGGAGACGGTAATAGGGGTGGCCGCCAACCTGCTGCTCCTCGCCGTCTTCTTCACCCGAACCGGACGTCACACCTCTGTGCACTTCAGCTTCCACATCCACCAATGGGTGCTGGTGCTGATCACCGTCGCTCTGGTTGCTTGTGCCCTTTTCGGCCTCACCCCCCGAGGCCGCCGTTTCTATCACGACAAGATCTGGACATTCATCCGCTCCGCCGGGATCGCCATCGCCGAGGTAGCCAAAAGCCCTCGCCACCTGACGCTCACCGGCGTGGGAGCACTGGGCGGGCCCATCGTGCAGATCGTGGCGCTCTGGTTGTGCGTGCACGCTCTCGGTGGCGAACTCCCATTCGCGCAAGTCGGTGCCATCTATCTGGGTGGCCACATCGTGGCCAGCGCCGCGCCGGTACCCGGTGGCCTGGGCGCCTTGGAGGCCGCGCTGATCGCCGGGCTGTCCGCACTCGGGATGCCGGTAGGAGCCGCCGCGTCCGCGGTACGGATCTACCGGCTGCTCACGTACTGGCTGACCATCCCCGTCGGATGGTTGAGCCTCAAAATCGCCGAGGATCGCGGATACGTGTAATCGCCTGTTGTCATTCGGCGATTGGTTCCCAGATGAGTTCGGCAACGTCGATCACGAGATCGGAGCTTTCCCGGTTCGGGTCGGTCGGCGCGCGGACCTCGCCCGCGCACACGCACACGACGTCGTTGAGCCGGCGGTAGCGATCACTGTCGCTGAGGTGAAAGACGCTGCCCACGACCTGCCGTCGCTCGGGCGGGTAGGCACGGCCATATCCATGCCATTCGAGCATGATTGTCGCGCCGTCATCGGTTTCGATCACCGCGCGAAGGTCGGGTCGGAACGGACCGGCCCCGGTGCGGCGCTGCGGAAAGTTAGCGCCGCGGAAACGCCCGGTGATGAGCCCCTCGCAGCAACCCTCGGCGAGAAACAGATGCTGTTGCCAGCCGCCTTCGAGTTCGACCGCCCAGCTCTCCTGGTAGCTAAAGCGAATTCGGTACAACTGCTCGAGCCGCAACGCTGTCCCCCCGTTCTCGCTAACCAGCCGTGCCTGCAGCGATGCAACGATGACACCCTACTAATGCGGACGGATGGGCGCTGAATGGTGGACCTGGTCGAGTGGGCGCATGAGGCCTCGCACGCGCGACTGGCCGGCGAACTGCCGCGGCGTTGGGATCACGTCCGCTCGGTCGCCGACGAGGCGCAGCGAATCGCCCCCATCGCAGGTAGCGACGGTGAAATGCTCGTGGCAGCCGCGATCTTGCACGATGTCGGGTACGCGCCGGACCTCGCCACCACGGGGTTCCATCCACTCGACGCTGCCCGGGTACCTCACCGGCCTCGGCGCGGACCGTCGATTGTGTTGCCTCGTGGCGCGGCACTCGTGCGCGATTCGCGAGGCGGAGATGCGCGGGCTGCGAGCTGAGCTCGAGCAGTTCGATGACGAAGCCTCGCCTACGCGGGACGCGCTCTGGTACTGCGACATGGTTACCGGGCCGGATGGCGAGCGGCTACGGTTCCAAGATCGGGTCGCAGAGATACAGCATCGCTATGGTGCTGACGACCTGGTCAGCCGCTTCATCCGGTCTGCGCAGCCGGAGCTGGCTGCCGCCGTGGAACGCACCCGAGCGCGGATGCGCGCAGCCGGAATCGATCACACACACGCCGGCTGAGCCGGCACGCATCAGGGCGGGTGGTCCCGCCCTCATCCAGGGAGGACGTGACCGGCGACCGGTACGCCCCACCTACTTGGCCCTCGGCGGTGACTGCACTCAGAATGAGTCACTGCCCATCGCGAGGGGGGATTCCGTTGGGCGCAGAGATCACGGCGCTGCTCGACGCCGCCCGCCAGGGTGATCAGACGGCCTGGGACGCACTGGTTGCGCGGTTCAGCGGTCTGCTGTGGTCGATCGCGCGTGGCTATCGCCTCGACGTGGCGGATGCGCACGATGCAGTGCAGATGACCTGGTTGCGGCTGGTGGAGAACCTGGATCGGATCGCCGACCCGGAGCGGCTCGGGGCGTGGCTGGCCACGACCACGCGGCGAGAGTGCCTTCAGTTGCTGCGCAAGGCCGGCCGGGAAAGGCCAGCCGCGCTGGAGAATGCACTGGACGGCGTCGCCGGCTCAACCGAGCCGGTTGATGCGGCAATGCTGTTGGATGAACGCGATCGCGCAGTGTGGCGCGCTTTGGTGTCGATCAGTGAGCGGTGCCAGCGACTGCTACGCGTGCTCATGGCGTCGCCGCCGCCGGCGTACCGGGAAGTGGCTGCCGCGCTGGACATGCAGATCGGCACGATCGGACCGGCCCGGCAACGGTGCCTCGACCAGTTGCGGCAGGTCATCCGTAGCGATGCCGGCCTCGCGGCGCAGCTGGGTGGTGAAGTGCTGTGAGCAGCGACGACGAATTGATGGAGCGGCTGCGGCGGATCGCGGGGGCGATCGATGCGCCGTCGGACCTGGTGGCTGAAACGGCTCGGGCCGCATTCTCGACGAGACATCTCGACGAGGAACTGGCCACATTGCTGCACGACTCGGATCTCGCTGCGCCGCAACAGGTTCGCGGCGCTCCGGCCGGACCACGGTCATTGGCGTTCGAGACAGGGACCGTTGATCTCCAGTTGCAGATCGAAGACGCACCCGCCGGGCTAACGCTCAGCGGTGTGGTTTCCGGCGCATCGGGCGATGCCACCATCGAGACGACCGAGGCCACCTACACGGCACGGATCGACAACCGCGGCTGGTTCCGGGTCGCCGACTTGCGACCTGGAGCGCTTCGGGTCCATGTAACAGCCGCCGATGGCACCCGCGTCACAACAAGCTGGATCAGCGCGTAAGGGGCTATGGGCGGGGTTCGACGACAGGCAGCGGCAGCTGATCTGCCATGTCGAGTATGGACTTCCGCCGCGCGTTGACACGGAGCGCTGCGGCCGCTTCGCGGGCGTCCGAGATGCCGTGGTCGGCCATATAGACAGCCACGCGGCCCGCGACGATTGGTGTCGCGAATGACGTTCCGCTCCATTCAGCCATACCGTGGAAGGTGCGCTCTTCGCATTTGTCGGGCCGGTCGGTACATGTGCATGGCTTATACAGCGGCGTCACGCTGTAGTAGATGCACTTGGGCTCGCGGGCGTCGAAATAGCGATACACGCCCGTGTCGAAGGCGTTGACGAGCCGCTCGCCGGGCGCATAGACCTCGACCCACTCGCCGTAGTTGCTGAAGCACGCCCTGCCCTTGCCGTCCTGGCGCAGCGCGCCGACCGACACCACCCAGTCCTGGTTCGGTTCGGACGCGTGCGCGGCGGGCCAGAATTTGTCCGTCCCGCCGTTGTTGCCAGCTGCGGCGACGAGAAGGATCCCTTTGTCCTTCACCGCCTGTACGAACTCGTCGAGCCCCATCAGGGCGCTCTGGGCGCCGGCGATCAGCGAACCCGCGGACAGGCTGATGATGTGCGGCAACTGGTCCGGGGGTTTGTCCAACGCCGCCAGCAGCGCGTTGCCGAGGTCGAGTTCGAGCTCAGCCCCGGCCTTTCGCAGGACGTTCATAACGGTAACTTCGGCGCCGGGTGCGACGCTTTTCAGCACACCGGCGATAAATGTGCCGTGGCCGCGGTATTCGGCGATGAGATCCGGCGGACCTTCCGTCGTTCGCGACTGGCCGGCGATATCGACTTCCGCTCTCGGTTCGCCGCGAATACCCGGATCGTGTCCGTCGTGAATTGCTTCGCTGAGCCAGGGATAGATCGCCCCGAGACTGGCCGGATCGATCTGGGGCGTCGGATCTTGCGGCGTGGCGTCCGAACGCGAGCCGATCAGCCCGGTGTCGAGAACCCAGACACGGATGCCGTGACCGGCGTTGTCCTGACGCTGCGGCGGACGCGGCCCACCCAGCGGCCACGGTGGCGCGGGCACCGGCTCGTCCGCGGGGCAGAGGATCCCGTTGCTGCAGATCGACACGAGGTGGTGCGCGGCAACGACGTCACCGCTGCGACCCGGCCCCTCCTGCCAGATGCCGTTGACCCGCGTAAGCAAATCTGCTGTGCGCAACGACGTCCGCGCTCCCAGGACCTTGACGCGCGCATCAGAGCGAGCGTTTCGGTATCCGCCTAGTTCCTCGAAGGAAACATCGA
>JBPYES010000308.1:0-6307 GCA_051984825.1 Jatrophihabitantaceae bacterium | reverse complement strand
GCCTGCACTACGCGCTTCGCGCCCTCGGCCTCGCGCTCCAGGAGCGGGGGGTGGCACAACCATGACCTGCCAGTTCCGCGAGTATGTCGCCGCATACGTCCTGGACGCCCTGGAACCGGACGAATCGACACAACTGCGGGAGCATCTGGCCGGCTGCGCCACGTGCCAGGGCGAGCTCGCCGCCGTGGCGTGGATCCCGCCGCTGCTGCCGCTCGTCGACGCCGCAGAGGTTGAACGGCTGCACGGCGTGTCGGAGGAGCCGCCGCCACGGCTGCTCGAGCGACTCACCGCCGAGATCGCCCACGAGGCGCGGACCCCGCGGGGACGCCGGGTGGCCACGATGATCGGCGCGGCGGCGCTGCTGCTCGGAGTCGGTGGGCTATCGGCAGCGGCCGGATTGTCGTCCGGCCATCAGCAGACGTCCATGGTCAAAGCCGTCGACGCGCGCACGCACGTCCACGCCGCGGTGACCATGTCCGGACGCAGCTGGGGCACCCAGCTCGGGCTGACGCTCTCGGGCGCGTACCCGAACGGCACCTGCTCACTGATTGCTCGCTCCGACGACGGCCGTAGCGACACCGCGGCCACGTGGGTGGCCTCTGCGCAGGGCACCGCGGACGTGCCGGGCGCCACGTCCATCCCGGCCAACCACCTGGCGGAGCTGGACATCGTGACCACCAAAGGCCATCAGCTCATGCGCATTGTCCTGCACCAGTGATTCGCAAAGGAAGAAGATGAATATCAAATACGCACTGATCGGTATCGGCATCGGCGGCGCCGCGCTACTGGCAACGGCCGCGTGCAGCTCATCCAGCGGCAGCTCGTCACCCGGGACGCCGGCATCGGCCGGCGGCACGACCGTGGCCGTCCGCAGCGTCTCGGGCACCGGCAACGTGCTCACCGATACCCAGGGCCACACCCTCTATGCAAGCGAGCAGGAGGCCAACGGCAAGCTGATGTGCACGAGCAGCGCCTGCAATACGTTCTGGCAGCCACTGCTGGTCGCCGACGGCAAGCCCACCGGGCCCTCGTCGCTGACGGCGAAGCTGACCACGGTCACGCGGCCGGACGGCAAGATGCAGGTCGCGCTGAACGGCTCCCCGCTCTATACCTTCACTGAGGACCACTCCGCGGGTCAGATCAGCGGCAACGGGTTCAAGGACAGCTTCGGCAGCCAGCACTTCACCTGGCACGTGGCGACGCCGGCCGGCATCGCATCCGGAGCCCCATCGAGCCCGGGCAGCGGCGGGTACAGCAGCAGCGGTGGCTACGGCGGCGGGGGCGGGGGCGGCTACTGATGCACACGCGCTCGCTGCGGCTGTGGGTGATACCCGCCGCGTTGGTGATACTGCGCGTCGCGACGGCCCTCATGCTGAGCGTGGATGCCTACGTTCATGCCGATCTAGCCATCCGTTACGACCCGAACCGCGGCAGCTCGATCAGCCAGGGCAGCCTATTTCGCTGGGAGGCCGGCGCGGCGGCATTCGCCGCGCTGGCCGTCCTGGTCGTGTTCTGGCGGCTGACCTGGTCGCTCGTGGCATGGGCGCTGGCGCTCGTGGTTGCGGCCTCAGCCTTGGCCGCCGTGATGATCTACGCGCACTACGACGTCGGACGACTCGGCCCATTGCCCGACATGTATGAGCCGTTCTGGTACGCAGAGAAGACACGCGCCGCCGTCGCCGAGGCAATCGCGACCGGTACGGCTGCGCTCGGGTTCGCGATCACCGCGGCGTTGGTGTGGGCTCGCAGCCGCACGAGGCGTGTCGCGGAGCCGCGGCCGACCGCCGGCGGGCAACGCGTGCCGGTGCGGGCGCGCATCCGGCATGACCTCTGAGGTTCAGCCGGTGCCGGCGAGGTCTGTGCCGCGGTGCACGATGCGGTTCGCCTCGTCGACGAACACGACCTTGGGCTCATAGGCCTTGGCCTCGGCGTCGGGCAGCACCGCGTAACTGATCACGATGATCAGGTCGCCGGTATGCACGAGATGTGCGGCCGCGCCGTTGATGCCGATCACGCCGGACCCACGCGATCCTTCGATGACGTAGGTCTCCAGGCGCGCGCCGTTCGTGACGTCGACGACGGCCACCTGCTCGCCGGGCATTAGGTCGGCGGCGTCCATCAGATCGGCGTCGATCGTGATCGATCCGACGTAGTGCAGGTCCGCCTGGGTCACCGTAGCCCGGTGGATTTTGCTCTTGAGCATCGTCCGATACACGCCATTGAGCGTAAGGATCGCCCTACCCGGCCGGCACTAAGACGTTCGTCACGGGCGGGCGCGCTGCCTGCGCAGATGTCTAGACCAATCCATGACCAGACCCCATGGTCGGCACTCGCAACTTTTCTGTCGATATCGGAGGGAGACGTCCTGCGAATCCGTCCCATCCTGGTTACGGCCACTGTGGGGGCAGTGGTGGCGCGCCATCTACTTCACCTGGATCGACAACCTCAACGACCCGGCACGACGCCCACCCAGGCAGACATCAATGCCTCAGTGGCCGCTGCCGCGAACAGCGACGAGGTTGTCGTCACCACCGACAATGCCTGGGGCAATACCGGGCAACAGGCACTCGTGAGGGCACTGCTGGCGACCGGTAAGCCGCTAACGGTTGTGTCGATGGCGGGCCGTACGACCTGTCCTTCTTCGACGCGTCGCCGACGTATCTCGCTGCTTATGGTTATCAAACTGCAACACTCAGTCGCCTCGCCGACGTGCTTTTCGGCGCCCAACCAGGAGGGCACCTGCCGGTCACGATCCACCGCGCCGGCGATCCGACGAAGGTGCTCGTTCCGTACAGCACGGGTCTGCGGTACTGATTCACGTTCTCGACGAAAAAGCCCGCCCCGTTGTGGGGCGGGCTTTTCGCTTTCCTGCGGTCAGTGAGCGGCGTTGTACGCCTCAAGAACCGTGGCCGGGACGCGGCCGCGGTCGCTTACCTTGTGCCCGTTCCGACGGGCCCATTCCCGGATTGCCTGCGTCTGCTCGCGATCCGAACGTGCGCTGCCCCGGCCGCGGCGTCCGTCTGATGCGCGCACCCGACCGGCGCGCCGCGCGTGGGCGACATAGTTCGAGAGTCCGTCGCGCAGTTTCCTGGCGTTTGCCTTCGACAGGTCGATCTCGTAGGACGTGCCGTCGAGGGCGAAGCCCACGGTTTCCACTGCATTGGTGCCGTCGATGTCGTCGACGAGGCTGACTTGAACCTTCTTGGCCATGTTCGCTGACTCCTTTAAGGCGTGCTGGTGGCCACCACAATAGCTCAAATTGCGGGGCGGCCATTATGGCACGCCAGGAGCAGTGCTCAGAGGGGCTTAAGAAGCGGGAAGAGAATCGTCTCGCGAATCCCGCGCTGGGTGAGCACCATGATGAGGCGGTCAACGCCCATGCCCATTCCGCCCGTCGGGGGCATACCGTATTCGAGCGCTCGCAGAAAGTCCTCATCCAGTTGCATGGCTTCCGGATCGCCCTTCGCCGCGGCGAGCGACTGCTCGATCAGGCGCTTGCGCTGCTCGACCGGATCGGCAAGCTCGGAATAGGCGACGCCGATCTCTATCCCGCCGATGAACAGGTCCCATGCCTCGGCCAGTCGCGGGTCGGTGCGATGCGGCCGAGCCAGCGGGCGTACCTCGACCGGATAGTCCTTGACGAATGTGGGCTGGACAATCGTGTGCTCTACCAGCTTCTCGAACAATTCCAGGACGATTTCCCCGGGGGACCACTCCGGCCGGATCGCGACGTCGTGCTTGTCCGCATAGCGACGCAGCTCGTCCAGCCCGGTGTCGAGCGTGATGCGTTCACCGAGCGCGCTCGACAGTGCCTCATGAATCGGGACCGATGCCCACTCACCGAATAGGTCGATCTGTGTCCCGTCCTCGGTGACCGGAGCAGTCACACCGATCGAACGCGCCGCGTCACGAACCAGTGTCTGAGTGAGATCGGCCATTGTGTTGTAGTCGCCGTACGCGGCGTATGCCTCCAGTTGCGTGTACTCCGGAGAGTGCGTCGAGTCGACGCCTTCGTTGCGGAACGCCTTCCCCATCTCGTAAACGCGATCGATCCCGCCGACGATGCCGCGTTTCAGGTACAACTCCGTGGCGATCCGCAGCGACATGTCAAGGTCGAAGGCATTGAGGTGGGTGTGGAATGGCCGGGCCGCGGCCCCGCCATGGACCGTTTGCAGGATGGGCGTCTCTACCTCGACAAAACTCAGCCGATTCATAGTTTCGCGAATCGAGCGGAGCACGCGCGCCCGGCTCAGCACCATTTCCCGTGCGTCCGGCCGGACAATCAGGTCGACATACCGTTGCCGCACCCGCATCTCCTCCGAGAGCGGCTTGTGCGCAACCGGCAGTGGACGCAAGGCCTTGGCTGCGATCCGGTAGGAATCGGCGAGCACGGAAAGCTCACCGCGCCGTGATGAGATGACCTCGCCGTGTACAAATACGATGTCGCCCAGGTCGACATCGGCCTTCCACGCCGCAAGTGCGGCCTCGCCTACCCGGTCGAGCGACAGCATCACCTGTAATTCGACTCCGCCCTCCCGCAAAGTGGCGAAGCACAGCTTGCCGGTGTTGCGCACGAAAATGACACGACCGGTTACGCCGACGTACTCGCCGGTGGTCGTGTCCGGAGCTAGATCCGGATGGGCGCCACGCACTTCCGCGAGTGACGTACTCCGGGGCACCGATACCGGAAACGGCGCGCGCTCCGGGTCGGCGCTGAGGCGGTCGTACTTGGCACGCCGGACACGCATCTGCTCCGGCAGCTCCTCGGACGTGTCGTCCGTACCGTCACTCACCAGGCCAGCGTATCGAGGGCGGCGGAAGCATTTGGGCGGGGTTCTGCGCTCTCATCACATCGCGCTGACTTATGTCATGGCTGATTCAGGGCAGTAAACCACTGCCGTGCACGGCCGCCGATCCGGCACAGTTCCACCGTGACCACTCATACGGCCAACGTTGTTAGCACTGGCATTCAGATGTCAGGCCTGAAGAAGACGTTCCGCACCCCGGAGGGACCGGTGCACGCTGTTCGCGGCATCGACATCTCGATCGCCCCTGGGGAGACGGTGGCGCTGCTCGGCCCGAACGGTGCGGGCAAGTCCACCACGATCGACATGCTGCTCGGCCTGCTTCCGCCGGACAGCGGCACGGTGTCCGTGTTCGGTATGAAGCCGGCGGACGCCATCAAGGTCGGCGCGATCGGTGCGATGCTGCAAACCGGTTCGCTGATCCGCGACCTGAACGTCCGCGAGCTGATCGACATGATGGCGTCGCTGTTCCCGAAGCCGTTCACCGTGGACGAAGTGCTCGACCTGACCGGCATCGCCGACATCGCCGGGCGCCGGGTGCAGAAGCTGTCCGGCGGGCAGACGCAGCGGGTGCGCTTCGCAATCGCGCTGGTCAGCAATCCGGACCTGCTCGTGCTCGACGAGCCGACCGTCGGCATGGACGTGGAAAGCCGGCACGCGTTCTGGACGACGATGCGCCGCTTCGCCTCGTCCGGCAAGACGGTCGTGTTCGCCACGCATTACCTCGAAGAGGCCGACGCCTACGCCGACCGGATCATCCTCGTGGCACGCGGCGAGATCGTCGCCGACGGACCGGCGACGGAGATCAAGGCGGCGGTCGGGATGCGCACCGTCCGGGCCACGCTGCCCGGCGTGGACCCGGCGGTGCTCACCGCGCTGCCCGGCGTTACAAACGTCGAGACCCGCGGCGAAGCCGTCATTCTCAACTGCTCTGACTCGGACGCGACGATCCGCGCGCTGCTCCCCGCTTACCCGCAGGCGCGCGACATAGAGATCAGTGGGGCCGGCCTGGAGCAGGCCTTCCTGCAACTAACCGGAAACGGAGACGTAGATGAGTGAGCATCGCAGCCACCAAATGCTGCGGAGCGGAGCGAATCGAGCGCGGAGCGCTCTCGCGAAGAGAGGTGAGAATCGGTGAGCACAATGGTTTACGCCCGCTACGAGCTGGTGCGGACGTTTCGAAACGTACGGTTCTTCATCTTCTCGCTGGTGTTCCCGCTGGTGATGTACTTCCTCATCGCCGCGCCGAACAAGAACGTCCACAACCTCGGCCATACCACGGGGTTCGGCGGCTATTTCGCACCGCTGTACTACATGGTGAGCCTCGCAGCCTGGGGCGCGATGATGTCGGTCATGGCCGGCGGCGCGCGTATCTCGGCTGAGCGCTCGGTTGGCTGGAACCGGCAGCTGCGGCTCACGCCGCTGAGCACCCGGACGTATTTCCGGGCCAAGGTGCTGACCAGCTATGTCCTCGCGCTGCTCAGCATCGGACTGCTGTACCT
>JBPYES010000307.1:0-12596 GCA_051984825.1 Jatrophihabitantaceae bacterium | reverse complement strand
CGGCGCGCGGACAGCCTGCGCCAGCTGGGTCGCGCGATCCAGGTCGCGCGCTCCGACCGCCGCGACCACGTTGCCCGGCTCCGCGGCGATCTCCGGGCCGACCAGCCCGGCGATGCCACCTGCGCCGAGGATTCCCCAGCGAATCGGATCTGCGTCGTGTTGTGTCACGTGCTCGATCGTGTCAGGGGCCGCGTCGGCAGGGACGCCCGGATGCTTGCCATACTCGCCCGCGTGCGCCGGCAGTGAGGCGAATGACGTGATCGAACCGGGTGCAGCCCCAGCGACTCCTGGTTACCGTCGCGACCGGGTCACCTGGACCGCGTTCGTCGTGCTGCTCGCGTTCGGCATGCTCAACGCGGGGCTCGGCCCCGCCCTCCCGTACCTGCGCCAAGCCGAGCACGTGAGTTACCTCGCGAGCGTCTTGCACCAGGTTGCGTTCGCCGTCGGCGGCGGGCTGGCTGGCCTCTTGACCGCCCGTGCCCGCCGGATGCCGACGCGGGGACTCGCGATCCGAGTGGGCATGCTCGGCGCTGCGGCCGCCTGGCTCGCCGTCGGATACGGCAATCGCCTGGAGGTGACCGTCTGCGCGGCGTTCGCGGTGAGCCTGCTCGGCACGACCGCGCTGATCCGGGTGTGGGCGGTGCTCGCCGACCAACACGGCGCGCGACGGGCCGTCGCGATGTCAGAGGGCGAGGTGGCGGTCAGCCTGGGCGGCGTGGTGAGCCCACTGATTGTCGGCATCGCCGCCGCCACCGCCCTCGGCTGGCGTGCCGGGTTCGTGTTGTGTGCCGCGGCGGTCGTCGTGGCAGTTGGGGCAAAGTCCTTCGTGCGCCTGCCCGAGCCCCGCTCCGATCCAGCGCGGGCGGACGCCGATAGCCCGAAGGGCGGCGTGCCCGCGACCCTGGTCGTGGTGTTCGCGATCGTCGCGCTCGAGTTCGCGATGACGTTCTGGCTGGCCAGCTACCTGGGTGACAGTGTCGGGCTGGCGCGCCAGACGGCTGCGGGCCTGGTCAGTGTGCTGTACCTCGCGAACCTCGGCGGACGGCTGCTGGCGAGCCGGCTCGCGAATCGCGTGCCGGCTGAGGTGCTGCTCGGCGGCGCGCTGGCCCTGGCTCTCGGCGGGTTGCCGGTGCTGCTGGCGGCCACCGGGGCGCCGCTCGCCGTCCTGGGCCTCGCGGTCACCGGCATCGGGGTCGGTGCGACGTTTCCCATGGCATCTGCGCTGCATGTCGCGGGCAGCCCGCGCGGAGCCGACGGTGCGCTCGGCCAGGTGCTTGCCGCGGCCGCGGTGGGCCAGATTGTCGGGCCTGTCGTCGTGGCAGTGGTGGCGCAGGGCTTCGGGCTACGAGCCGGGCTGACGACGCTGCTCGGATTGACGCTCGCGGCGGCCGTGGCGCTGCACTGGCACGTCCGGCGGTCGCGACCGCGTTTCTCAGACCGGCCCAGCGGGTAGTGACGCAGCGTGCACGCTGAGGCGGTTCGCATCCCGTCCGGGCCCGTGCTGCTCGACGGCGACTACACGCAGCCGCCGACGACTGGCGGGGTGGTGCTCTTCGCGCATGGCAGCGGCAGCAGCCGGCACAGTCCGCGCAATCGGTATGTCGCCGCGGCGCTGAACCGCGTCGGCCTCGCCACCGTGCTGATGGACCTGCTCACCGCCGAAGAGGACGAGCTGGACCGTCGCACCGGCACGCTGCGCTTCGACATTGCGCTGCTGGCGCAGCGGTTGATCGCTGCCGCCGACTGGCTGGCCACGACGTCTCGGGCGGCGCCACCGCCACTGTTCCTGTTCGGCGCCAGTACCGGCGCCGCCGCGGCGCTGTGCTGCGCTGCCGAGCGGCCGGAACTGGTCCACGGTGTGGTGTCACGCGGCGGCCGCCCCGATCTGGCGGGTGCGGCCCTGTCGGCGGTCCGCGCGCCGACGCTGCTGATTGTCGGTGGCAACGACCCGGTCGTGCGCGACCTTAACGAGCGGGCCGCGGCCACGATCAGCGCCAGCGCGCGCAGCGTCGAGCTCGTGGTGGTCCCCGGCGCTACGCACCTGTTCGAAGAGCCGGGCGCCCTGGACGCCGTCATCGAGGCGACGGTCGAGCGATTGCGCCGCTGGCAGGCCGCGTGACCGACTGCGCTCAGCTGGGCAATACGAGTGCGGCCAGCAGCCGATCGAGTTCGGCGTCCGGATCGGCAGTCAGGCCGGTGTGCACGGCGCCGGGCTGTACGACCGTGCTGCGCGGCGCGGCCAGCCACTGGAAGCGCCGTCCAAGCTGTTCGCCGGCTGCTGGCCCGGCGCCGGCGCAGAAGTCCGCGGCGGCGGACAGCGCACGGTCGATGGCGACGGCGTCCGCGGCCGGGTCGAGCGCGGCGAGCCGGGCGCGGTCGAGGTCGACGCGACAGCCCAGATAGTCCAGCGCCTGGCAGTACAGGGCGACCCCGGCGTTGATCGACTCGCCGCGGTCCACGCGTGGCACGACGCGTAGCACGACGTACTCGAACGGGTGCAGCGTGGTCACGGGCCATCACCCAACCACGGTTGCCACCGCCGTCGGCGCGGCGTTCGTGGCGCGGGGCCGGCGGCCACACTGTCGCGCAGTGCCGGCATCCACGTGGGGCGTGCGGCGAGGCGGGCGCGGAACCAATCACGGTAGCCCCGGCGTACGTCGTCCGGTCCGGCGAATCCCGGCTCGTCGGCGAGCCACTCATCGGGCACGTCCGCGCATCCGGCCGCCACCAGATCGTCGGTCACGCGCGGTGCCAACGCGGCGTCGGCCGCCTCGACATCTGGCGCGGAGCCGATCAGGACGTGATCGGCCGCGTCATAGGTGCGCTGCGCCGAAGCCGCAGGCGATGCCCAGGTGTGATGGAACGTAAGTGCCGAGCCGTGGTCGATCAGATATGGACGTCCGTGCCAGAACAGCAAGTTGGGGTTGCGCCACGAACGGTCCACGTTGTTGATCAACGCGTCGAACCACAGCACCTGGCCGGCGAATTCTCGGTCGACGCCGAACGCGGCCGCGTCGAAATCGAGTGCGCCTGGCAGGAAATCGACGCCGAGATTCCGCCCGGCGCTGGCCCGCAGCAGCGCCTGCACCTCCTCGTCCGGTTCGCCCGCCGCGAGTGCGGCGCCCACCTCCACCGTCACGAGCTCCGGTACGGGCAGGCCTAGTTCCCGGGCCAGCCGTGCGCAGATGACCTCGGCGACGAGCGCCTTGCGACCTTGTCCCGCGCCCCGGAACTTCACGACATAGGTACCCAGGTCGTCCGCCTCCATGAGCCCAGGCAACGAACCGCCCTCACGCAGCGGAGTCACGTACCGAGTCGCGAGAACGGTACGCAGCATGGTTGTGCATCGTAGGGCCGCCGGCTCGCTGCCGCCGGTGATAAGAGAGCGATGAGAACCATGTGCCGGGTGGGCATACCGCGCGTCAGAGTTCCGTTGATGCGCTCGACGGTATCCGTAGGCTCCGGAGGGGGACGACCATGACCGCGACTCTGAGCACAGCCTCCCGGCGAGAGATCTTGATGACGCGGCTCGACGCGCTGCGTGCCCAACGGGACAACGCTCTGGCCGAGACCATCCCCAGCGGCGCCGGCGATGTGGCCGATCGCGCGACGAATGTGAGCGGCCACGTACGGCTCGCCATGCTTGATGAGCGCATCGCCAGTGTCGAAGCGGACCTGGCCGCACTCCGGTCGCAGAGCGCTCACCGAGCGGACGACGGTGTCGCGGTCGGCGACGTCGTCACGGTCGACTTCGGAGACGGCCCGGAGACGTTCCTGCTCGGTTCCGTCGACGAGGCGACCGATCGGTTTGACGTGATTACGCCGGAGAGTCCGCTCGGGCGGGCGCTTGCGGGGGCGCACCCCGGGTCGACGATCTTCTACACCGCTGGAGCGAACCGCACCCTTCGCGCCACAGTCGTCTCCGTCGAGTAATCGCGCGGCCGGGTGCACGATAAGTCGGTGAGCGCCGACGACGTGCCCGATGAGGTGCAGCTGACGAACCTCGATCAGCCCTTGTTCGATGGCGCGGGGGCCACCAAGCGAGATCTCGTCGACTACCTCGACGCGGTTCGTGAGCGGATCATCCGCGAGCTGCGCGACCGCCCGCTCTCGGTTATCCGGGTGCTGCGCGGGCAGGCCCCCTTTATGCAGAAGAACGTTCCGCGCTACACACCGTCGTGGGTGGAGACCGTCCCGCTGTGGGCCGAGGCGTCCAAGCGCACGGTGCAGTACGCGCTGTGCAACGACCGGCGGACGCTGCTGTGGTTCGCGAATCAGCGCGCGATCGAGTACCACCCGACGCTGTTCCGGATCGACGACCGTGACCACCCGACGTATCTGGTCATGGACATCGACCCTCCGGAGGCCGACGCGTTCCGCCTCGCAGTGCAGGCGGCGCACCTGGTGCGGGCGGCACTCGACGAGGCCGGGATGAGCGCTGCGGTCAAGACGAGCGGCGCGAAGGGGGTACACGTCTTCGTCCCACTGCTGGCGGCAACTACCGAAGAGGTGGCTGCGGCGACCCGCGCGCTGGCCGCCCGTGCCGAGCGCCTCAACCCGTCGCTTGCCACCACGGCGTTCGTACGCGAGGAGCGCGAGGGCAAGGTGTTCCTCGACTCGACCCGGGCGGGCGGAGCGACAGTCGTGGCGGCGTACAGCCCCCGGCTGCGTGAGGGCGCGCCGGTGTCATTCCCGGTGCCGTGGGACGAGCTCGATCGGGTCGTGCCTCGTGACTTCACCGTGCACACAGCGCCCGAACTGCTTTCGAACCGCGACCCGTGGGCCGAGCTCATGCCCGAGCCGCAGGCGCTACCCGCCGATCTCATCGACGAGGGGCACGCCATCCCGATCGCTCGCGTCCAGGCGATGCACGAAGGTAAGCGCCGTGCCCGCGCCCGCCGGGAGAGCGATCCGAAGCAGTGATCGCTACTCGCCGCCGCGCTCGAGAAGCTGCCGCAGCACATCGAGGTTCGCCGCCACTGCAGAGCTGACGCGCTGCGTGAGCAGTGGCGCCAGCAGGCGCGCCGGGCCGCGCGCACGCAGGTTGCATGCGTTCGTGAGTGCCGTGCCGCCAGGTGTGTCTTCGAGCACGTAGGCGATGTCGCCCGAGAGCGGCCCGATGTCGCCGCGAATTGCCAGCTTCCGCCGCGGCTCGAACTCAATGACCTCGAAGTACTCCTCGGCCCGACTGGGTATGGTCCGGAGCTGCCAGCAACGCGTGCCGACGCCTACCGGTCCGTCGCTGATCTTGCGGGTCTCGGCGATCGCGTAATTCCAGCGCGGGATGTTCTCGAACTCCACGAGGTAGGCGAACACGTCGGCGGGCGGCCGGTTGATCGTGAGCGTGTTGGCGAACGTGACAGCGCTCATGCCGTGGCCTCGAGCAGTGGATCGGATATGGACATGCGCACCAGGTTCGACCACAGGGGCGCCGGCGTCTGTGACTTTGGTAGTGGCTCAGATCTGCTTGCGGCACTCCTCGTGCAGGGCCGCCGGGTCGAGGATGCGGATGCCGTCCGCCGTGGTGGCCACCAGGCCGGCGCTTCGGAAGTCCCGCAGTACCCGCGCGACGACCTCGCGGACCGATCCGACGGCATCGGCGAGTTCCTGCTGGGATGTCCGGGCCACGGGTTCCGCGCCTGGCAGTTGCCGGCCGGCAGCCAGGTCGAGCAGATGCACGGCTACCCGCTGGCGCACAGTGCCGAACGCGTTCACGGCCGTCTGCCGGAGATTCTCGTAGAGACGGCGGTTGACCTCCTCGGCGAGCGCCCATGCGACCGCGGCCTCGCGCCGCGCAGCCCTGATCAGCAGCGGCGCGTCGATCCGGAACAGGCGCGAGTCGGCCAGGCTCGATACACCCACGAACACCGGTCCGCCGACCAGCACCGGGATGCCGAGTACATCACCTGCCCGGGTGTAGCGAACCGTGACGTGTCGCCCCTCCGGCGAGCTCATGTAGACCCGAAGCAGACCGTGTACCACGAGGACGGCCATGGGATCGTCGCCCGGGCGATAGACCGTCGTGCCCGCCGGGACGTCGACGCAACTGCCCGTGGCCAGCAGCTGGTCGACGAGATCGCCCGGAAGGCCGCGCAGGAAGCTCTGTGCCACTGCGGCCTCGACGAGCGGGCGCGTCATGGCGCACAGCATCGGATACCGGCCCGCCTCGCGTAAACAGACCGCGGTGGTACTCAGCCACTGGACTCCAACCAGTCCTGGTAAGTGGGGCCGGCAAGAACGGCGTCCGGGCCGGGTAGCATCCCGCCGTTCGCCTGCGTCTCGGCATCCGGATCGGACGGGTTGCGCACGCCCTGGACCTTCGTCGGCACGCCGCGCCGGGCCGCGAGCAGCGTCGCCATCGCGACCATGCTCTCTTCGCGCGGGCCGGCGATTTCCCGCAGTTCCGGGGGATTCTGCATGGTCGCCACATCGGCAGCCTGCTCGGCGACTGTGCGGGCAGCGACGAGCTGGGTGCGCATCTCCGCGACATACGCAACATCGCCCTGCGTCCCCCAGTCGAGCAGCTGGGCCACGAATTCATGGAACTGCGCGGCGCGAAGCACCGTTACCGGAATCGGTCCGCTGCGCCATGCCTGCTCGTGCGCGAGCTTGGCGGCCCCGTATCCGCCGGCGGAGCCGTCGATGCCGATGATCGACACGACGACCGCCCGCTGCACGCCGTCCCGAGCGCCCGCCTCCTGCATGTTGCGCGCCGCCGTTACGAAGAACTCGGTGGCCGGTTCCTGCTCGGGCGACGGGCCCGTCGCGGCGTCGATGATCACGTCCACGCCGCTCAGCGCGGCATCCAGACCGGCACCGGTTATCACGTCCACGCCGGTCGATCGTGCGATGGCGACGACGTCGTGGCCACGTTCTGCCAGAACGCCGGCGATGTGCTGGCCGACCCGGCCGGTTGCGCCCGCGACTGCGATCTTCATTTCGTCCTCCGATGTCGTTGGTGAAATCCCGACATGGGTATGACGGAGCACGGCGGGTGAAGGTAACAGCGCGGGTCGCGTTGCCTTTGCGGGCAACCCCCACACAGGTTCGTATTACCGGGCTACATGTCGGCTCCAGTCGTGTTGCTTCCGTTGTTGTCGACCTGGGAGGACGACATGATCAAATGGCCCACTCGATTCGCTGCCCTGGCCGTGGGCGGCGCGCTGATCGCCGGCGGGATCATTGCCACCGCAGGCGCAGCGGGGGCCGCCGTTCCGGCGTGTGGAAACAGCTCACTGGCAGTGACCCGTGCACCCTCGCAGGGCGCCGCGGGACACGGCGCCTTCTGGGTGTTGTTCCGCAACGTCAGCCACACCACATGCAGCCTGTACGGCTACCCGGGGCTGGACGCCCTCGACAGCCACGGCCACGTCCTGGCGCATGCACAGCGCACATTGAGCGGGAACATGGGCGGGCCCGGCGCGGTACACACCGTGGTCGTCGCGCCCGGCAACTTTGCCTCCGCGACCGTGGAATGGCTCAACTTCAACCCGGTGACCTCGGGTAATTGCACCTTCTCGTCATCGGTCGCCACGACTCCGCCGAACACTACGCACACCGTGCATCTGCCGGTGTCCGTGAGCATCTGCCGGCTCCAGGTGCACCCGACCGTAGCCGGCACCAGTGGGAACGACGCCTTTGCGCGCGCTCAGGTCCAATGGGTCGCCGGCTCCAAGGCCATCGACGCGCAGATGGGGGCCTACTGGACCCAGGCCGAGAACGATCTCAAAGCCGCCGGCGGCTCCTTCACCACGCAGATCAGCCAGCTCAAGCAGCTGATCTCCCTGCCGGATGCGCAACGGACTCCCGCGCAGAACACCGCGTGGACCCACGACGTCACGGCGCTGAACACGTTCTTCGGCACCCCGGGCCTGTACCTCAGCTGAGCTGACCTGGAAGCGCCGCCCGACCGTCCGCCGGGCGGCGCTTCCAGCGTGGTTGCCGTGCGGCTCGATACGGGGTCGCTACGGTGTCCGGGTGAGTCGTTCTGGTCTGCTGCGCTTGGCAGCCCTCGTCGCCGGGGTGGTGTGTGTCCTCGGCGCGACGGCTGCGTGTTCGTCCAGTGCAGCAGTGCGAGCCCTCTCCAGCACACCCACGCCCACCCTCACGGCGTCGCCCACTACGCAAGCGCCGGTAACACCGAGTACGAGCCGCTCGGTCCAGTCGCACAGGCCAACGCATTCGAAGCCGAAGCCGACGCCGTCCAGCTCACGGCCGTCCACGACCCAGCGCGTCGTCATGCCATCGAGCGGGGCACCGGTCATAGTCCTGGACCCGGGGCACAGTCCGTCCATCTCCGGGGTCGATCCCGCTACCGGACTCGACGTCTCCACCTTCGAGAACGAACCCGAGATGCATGACGTCTACGCGGTGGCCGAGCTCGTGAAGCAGAAACTGCAGGCAGCGGGCTACCGGGTCATCATGACCAAGTCCAGCGTCATGGACCGGGTGAATCTGGGCCAGCGGGTGGCCATCGCCAACCAGGCGGGGGCGGCGCTTGCGGTGAGCATCCACGATCAGGCCGGGTCGAACGGCGGCATCGGCTTCGACGCCGGTAACAACATCGTGTACTACCAGTCGGTCGGCACGTATCGGGTCAACACGAGTGGCAAACGCATCTACTTCACCGATGCGAACTTGGCGGCTGTGAGCGAAAGGTACGGCCAGATCTTCCGTGACGAGCGGGCGCGCGTCGAAGGTCACTCGATCACCCTCCTGGGCAACACGGGCTACGACCTCGGCTCTCGAGGGCTGCCGGCCGGCAACATCTGGCGGGAGCAACTGCTTGCGCACGTCCCGTGGATCTACAACGAGGCGGGCGGGAACAGTGCCGGAATGTCAGGGCTGGACGCCGACGACGAGCAGCGCTATGCCAACGGGTTGGTCGCCTCCGTCGAGCACTGCATACCGCTGCACTAGTACTTCCAGCGCGCGGCCGCGGCGATCTCCTCGGGCGTCGCGTCGGCGAACCGCGCCGCCTCCGCTCGACGGAGGTCGACGATCGTGGCAGCGAGAGTCTCGCCGAGCGCCTTGGCGAGCACCTCGTCGGCCTCGAAGGCATCGGTGGCAGCGAGCAGAGTCGTGGGCAGGCGCAGCTCGGCCTGCGACTCGGCCGGGAACGAGGCGGGGTCCACGTTCACCGGCTCGGGAAGTTCGGCGCCGGCCGTGATGCCGGCCATTCCGGTCTGCAGCAACCCGGCCACTGCGAGATACGGGTTCGCCGACTGGTCGAACGCCTTGATCTCGAGATTGGCGGCTGCGGGATTGCCCGGCGATCCGGTGATCAACCGCAGCGCCGCCTCGCGGTTCTCCAGCCCCCAGACCTGGAACGGCCCCGCCCAGTGGCTCGGGATCAGCCGCAAGTAGCTGGCAGGCGAAGGCGCTCCGATTGCGAGCAGCGCGGGCAGGTGAGTCAACACCCCGGCGGTGAACGCCTGGGCCTCCTTACTCATCCCGTACTGATCTGATCCCGCGCTGAACAGGTTGACGTCCCCGCGCCACAGCGAGACATGCACGTGCCCGCCGTTGCCCACGCCGTCCGCGAGAACCTTCGGGGAGAACGACGCGTGCAGCCCGTATCGCATGCTCAGCGCGCGGATCGTCTCGCGCACCAGCACGAATGTGTCGGCAGCACCGACGGGATCTTCGTTAGCCACGGATATCTCGTACTGTGCGCTGCCGTATTCGGGATGGAGCTGATCCACTGCCACGTTCTGCCGGTCGAGCGCGATCAGCAGGTCACGCAGGTAGTCCGACTGCTCGACCAGCCGGGTGTACCCGTAGGCCGGCCCGACAGCCGCGGGTGTGAACTCCGGTTCGGTGGTCGACAGCGTCCATTCGATCTCGAATGCCATTCGCACGGCGTACCCGGCGTCGCCGAGAGCTGCGACCGCTTCGCGGGCGATACTCCGCTGATCTTGCGGATGCACGACGCCGTCCTGCTGATAGCGGACGGCCGGCGCCCAGGCCCAGCCGGGCTGTTCGGCGAGCACGGTCGCCCGGGTCAGGTCGGGATGCAGTCTCAGGTCGCCCACGGGCCCACCGGCGTACCGGCCGGCCACGATCGAGTCATCTGGGAGGAACGCGTCGAACACGGGCGATGCCCCGATGCCCCAGGCGGCCGCGTATTCAACACGCTGGATCGGCACCGCCTTGACGCGGGTGACGCCGCTGTTGTCGACCCACGTGGTGGCGAGCGCCACCACCCCTCGTTCTGCGAGCTCGGCGCCCATTCGCCGGGCGCGCACGTCCTGGAGTTTGCGTTCGTGCTGATCCACCGGAGCTCCTCGTGGCAGCCTGTCAGTGTGTCTGAGTCTCCCAGTGTCGGCCGCCCTGCGCGCGCCACCGACTTCATGCCGCGCACGCATCCGGTCGTGCCGCCGATTCATCATTCGGTTACCTACTTCCTGGACGACCAGGCGTACAAGGACATCCAGGACGGCGGCCTGGCTGAACATTGGTACGGCCGCTTCCGCAACCCGACAACGGACCTGGTCGCCCGGGACATCGCGGACCTCGAAGGCGGCGGCGCCGGGTTCATGACCTCGTCGGGCATGGCAGCCATCGCCACCACGCTGCTGACCCTGCTGCGAGCAGGCGATCGTGTGGTCGCGGCCCGGCAGGTATACGGCGACACTCGTGACCTGCTGGTGCGTGATTTACCCGCCTGGGGCATCGACGTGCGCTGGGTCGATGCCGTCGATCTCGAAGCGTGGCGCCGCGAGCTGGCGGGCGGTGCCCGGGTCGCGTATGCCGAGACGCTGTCGAATCCGCAGCTGGAGCTGACGGATCTGCCGGCGCTCGCCGACCTGGCACATGCCGCCGGGGCGCGGCTCGTGATCGACAACACCTTCGCGACGCCGTACGTCGTACAGCCGCTGCATCTCGGCGCCGACGTCGTAGTGCACTCGGCGACGAAGTTCCTCAACGGCCACTCGGACGCGATCGCCGGGGCAGTGGTCGCAGACGAGGCGATCATCACGGAAGTGCAGCGCCGCGTCATCACGCTGGGTACCAGCCTCGGTCCCTACGAGGCCTACCTGGTTTGGCGCGGACTACAGACCTTCGACGTGCGCATGGCCCGGCAGACGGAAACAGCGCAGGCGCTGGCGGCGGCGCTCGGCGCCCGCGACGACGTCCTGGCGGTGCGGCATCCGTCGCGGCCCGGCTATTCGCACGCCTCGGTAGCCGCCCGCGTCACGCGTCCAGGCTGTGGCGGTGGCGCGATGGTGACGATCACGGTCGACGGCGGCGACGAGCGGGCACACGACGTGGTACGCGCCCTGCGCATCGCATGCGAGGCGACGAGCCTCGGCGGCGTGGAAACCCTGGTCAGCACGCCGTTCAACTCCTCACACTTCTCGCTGAGCCCGGAAGAGCGGCGCGCAGCCGGTATCGACGACGGCATGATCCGCATCTCGTGCGGGCTCGAGCCAGCCGACGCGTTGATCGCCGACTTCGTGCGGGCGCTGGATCTGACGTGAATCTCGACGGGTTACCACTCGTCGACCACCACTGCCACGGCGTCGTGCGAGACGTGCTCGACCGCCCGCAGTTCGAGGCGCTGCTCACGGAAGCCGCCGGCCCCGGGCCGCTTTCTCCCTCGCTGTTCGACACCCAGGCCGGCTTCGGCGTGCGGGCGGTCTGCGCGCCGCTGCTCGACCTGCCACGATTCGCCGGCCCCGAGGAGTACCTGGCCCGGCGCGCTGACCTGGGCGCCGACGAAGTTGCGCACCGGATGCTCGCGAGTACCGGGATCAGCGACTACCTCGTCGACACCGGCTTCCTGCCTGAGCGCGTCACCTCTCCGGCAGAGCTGGCGGCGTATACGCAGGCCTACGGATACGAGGTCGTCCGGCTGGAGACGATCGCCGAGCAGGTCATTGCGACGACCGATCCGGCGCAATTCGCCGATACGGTCCGCGAGACGTTGCAGGTGCGGTCTGCGACGGCGGTGGCGTTCAAGTCGGTTGCGGCCTACCGCGTCGGCCTCGGTCTCGACCCCGGACGCCCATCCGATGCGGAGGTGACCGCTGCCGCCGCGAAGTGGGCGAGCAGTGCCACCATCCAGCGCCTCACTGATCGGACGCTGATCAGCTTCCTCGTGTGGTCGGCACTGGATGTCGGCCTGCCGCTGCAGTTCCACGTCGGCTACGGCGACGTGGATCTCGACCTGCACCGCTGCGATCCGCTGCTGCTGACACCGCTCCTCAGGTCGACGGCGGAGCTGGGCGTGCCGGTCATGCTCCTGCACAACTACCCCTTCCACCGGTCGGCCGGCTATCTGGCGCAGGTTTTCGACCACGTCTTCGTCGACGTCGGGCTGGCGGTTGCCAACCTGGGCACGCGTGCGGACGCCCTGCTCGTGGAGCTGTTGGAGCTGGCGCCGTTCGGGTCCGTCTTGTTCGCGAGCGACGCGTTCGGGCTGGCTGAGCTGTACGCGCTGAGCACGGCATTGTTTCGCCATGCACTGTCGGCGTTTCTCGACGACGGTATTTCCCGCGAGTTCTGGCCCGTCGCGGAGGCCGAGCGCATCGCCCGGATGGTCACCTCGGGCAACGCGCGCCGCGCCTACCGCCTTGACGCATCTAGCGCGC
>JBPYES010000306.1:0-9912 GCA_051984825.1 Jatrophihabitantaceae bacterium | reverse complement strand
CCGGCGGCGCGGCAGGCCGAGCGCACCGCGTGCCCGCAGGCGGCCGAGTCGGGCGGCATGACCCAATCGGCATCGGCCAACGACGCCAGCGCCACCCCGCGCGGCAGGGCACCCGGAGCGCCCACTGCGACCAGCGATTCGGCCCGCAACTCGCGGGCGTCGAGGTGGTCGGGCAGCGCGAGAGGCACGTAGTCGTACTCGTCCACTACCGCGATGTCGACGTCGCCGGCATGCAGCAGGTCCAGTGCGTCACGCGGCTCGGCGACGATCACCGACACTTCGACGCCGGGCTGTGCCTGCCGCAGCCGCAACACGCCGTCCGAGACCAGCGTCGCGGCCGCGCTGGCCACAGCGGCAACCGTCACCGGACCGCTCACCGAGCCGCCGAGCCGGTCCAGATCGGCCCGTGCCGCGGCCAGCACGTCGACGATGACAGCGGCGCGTTCGGCCAATGCACGACCCGCGCCGGTGAGCGCAACGCCGCGCGGCGAGCGGTCGAGCAGCGCGCAGCCCGCCTCCCGTTCCAGCGCGGCCAATTGCTGCGACACTGCCGACGGGGTAAGCCCGAGGGAGCGCGCCGCCGACGCGATCGTGCCGCGTCGGGCTACCTCGCGCAGCATCACCAGCCGCCCCGGGTCGAGCATAAGAAGAACTTACGACATACTGGGGGAGACCGTTAGGAGGAAGAGTGATCAACTCGATCCGAGTCATCGGACTGGGCAAGGTCGGCGAGCTGGTCGCCACCCTGCTCAACGACAGCGGGTTCGCCGTCAAGGCGTACGACGCTCGCGAACGCACCGACTTGCCGTTCGAGACCGCCACGCTCGACGTCCGCGACGCCGCCGGCGTGCACGCCGCCCTGAAGGGCGCGGACGCCGTTGTCTCGTGCATGCCGTACCACCTGAACCTCGGCGTCGCCGAGGCGGCGCACGACGTCGGCGTCCACTACTTCGACCTCACCGAGGACGTTCCGACGACGAACCTGGTCAAGGAACTCGCCGCCAAGGACAGCGACATCGTGTACGCGCCGCAGTGCGGTCTCGCTCCTGGGCTCATCGGCATCGTCGGGGCGGCGCTCACCAAGAACTTCGAGGAGATCCGCAGCATCGAGCTCAAGGTCGGGGCGCTGCCGCGCCATCCGGCCGGGCTGCTCGGCTACGCGTTCAACTGGTCGCCCGAGGGCGTTGTCAACGAGTACCTCAACGACTGCGAGGTGCTGCGCGGCGGCGCCCGGCAGATGGTGCCCGCCATGAGCGAGCTCGAACGCGTCGTCATCGGCGGCGTCGAACTCGAGGCGGCGCTCACGTCCGGCGGCCTCGGCACGATGTGCGAGACGTTCGAGGGACGCGCTCAGCGGCTTGACTACAAGACCATGCGTTACAAGGGCCACTTCGACCTGATGCGGTTCTTCTTCGACGAGCTGGGGCTCCGCCAGCGCCGTGAGCTGGCCGGCGAGATCCTCGTCAACGCCAAGCCGCCGGTCGACGACGACGTCGTGTACCTGTACGCCGCGGTCGAGGGCAGCGCGAACGGGGTCGGCGACACGGCCGCCGGACAGCTCGCCCGCAAGCAGTACGTGCGCGCCTACCAGCCCTTGACTATCAACGGCCGGCTGTGGCGGGCGATCTCGTGGACGACGGCTGCCTCGGCGGTCGCGGTGGTCGAACTGGTCGCCGCAGGGAAGCTGCCGGCGAGCGGGTTCATCCCGCAGGAGACCATCCCGTTCCGGGCACTACTGGAGACGCGCAACGGCGCCCGGTTCGCTGAACTAGGAGAGGTGTGATCATGCTTCCGGCACACGACTCGCTTGTTGACGAGACCCGCGACATCCTCTCGCGCCTGGGTGTGGCCGAGCTGCCCACCGGCGACGATCTGATCGTCCGCTCCCCCATCACCGGCGGCGAGCTGGCCCGCCTCTCCGCGCACACACCGATCGAGGTGGCCGAGATCGTCGGTCGCGCGGACGAGGCCTTCCGCGTCTGGCAGCTGGTGCCCGCGCCGGTGCGTGGCGCGTTCGTCCGTGAGCTAGGCGAATTGCTTCGCCAGCACAAGGACGATCTCGGCACGCTCGTGTCGATCGAGGCGGGCAAGATCCGCTCCGAGGGGCTGGGCGAGGTGCAGGAGATGATCGACATCTGCGACCTCGCCGTGGGGCTGTCCCGGCAGCTCTTCGGGCTGACCATCGCCTCCGAGCGACCCGGCCACCGGATGATGGAGCAGTGGCATCCGCTCGGCGTGGTGGGCATCATCAGCGCGTTCAACTTCCCCGTGGCGGTGTGGTCCTGGAACGCCGCGCTGGCGTTCGTCTGCGGTGATCCCGTCGTGTGGAAGCCGTCGGAGAAGACGCTGCTGACGGCGCTCGCCTGCCAGGCCCTGGTGGCCGAGGCGGCCCGGCGGGTCGGTGCCCCGGAGGCGATCAGCTCCGTGGTGCTGGGAGGCGCCGCAGTCGGTGAGGCGCTCGTCGACGACCCACGGGTGGCACTGCTCAGCGCGACCGGCTCCACCCGGATGGGCCGGGCCGTGGCACCGCGGGTCGCCGGGCGCTTCGGACGTCTCCTGCTCGAACTGGGCGGCAACAACGCCTCGATCGTCACGCCGTCTGCCGACCTCGACCTCACCGTGCGCGGCATCGTTTTCGCGGCGGCCGGAACGGCGGGACAACGCTGCACGAGTCTGCGCCGCGTGATCGCGCACGCCTCGATCGCCGACGAGCTGGTGGACCGGATCCGGTCCGCGTATGAGTCGCTGCCGATCGGCTCGCCGCTCGCCGAGGGCACCTTGGTCGGTCCGCTCGTCGACGAGGCCGCATTCGAGGGGTTCACGACCGCGTTGGGCAAGGCGGCCGCCGACGGGGGCGAGCTCATGGCCGGCGGCTCGCGCGTGCTGGCGTCCGAGGCGCCGGACGCGTACTACGTCCAGCCGGCGGTGGTGCGCATGCCGGCGCAGACCGACATCGTGCGTGCCGAGACGTTCGCACCGATCCTGTATGTCCTGACGTACGACGACTTCGATGAGGCGCTGGCGCTGCACAATGACGTCCCGCAAGGGTTGTCGTCGTCGATCTTCACGCTGAACATGCGGGAGGCCGAGCGGTTCCTCGCTGCTAACGGGTCCGACTGCGGTATCGCCAACGTCAACATGGGCCCGTCCGGTGCGGAGATCGGCGGCGCATTCGGCGGCGAGAAGGAAACCGGTGGCGGGCGTGAATCCGGCTCGGACGCGTGGAAGGCGTACATGCGCCGGACCACCAACGCGGTCAACTACTCCAACGAGTTGCCGCTGGCGCAGGGCGTCGAGTTCAGCTGAGCTGCGGGCTCTACGCGCCGATGCGGCGGGCGGCCAGTTCGATGCGCTCGTCGGGGGCCACGGCAGCCACCCGGAAGAACCCGGCTGACTGGGCGCCGTAGAACTCGCCGGGCGATACGACGATGCCGGTCTTGGCGGCAATGTCGTAGGCAGCCTCCCATGCGCTCCCGTTCGGTGCCGGCGCCCACAGGTAGAACGCGCCGCCCGGCAGTGGTGCGTCGTAGCCGGCTGCCTTCAGCACCTGCTGCAGCCGCTGCAGCCTCCGCAGGTAACGGGCACGCTGTGCCTCGACGTGCGCATCGTCGTCCAGCGCGATCGCGGCGGCGGCCTGCACGGGGCCGGCCGGCATCAGCCCGGCATGCTTGCGCACCTCGCGCAGGTAGTGGACCAGATCAGCGTCGCCGGCGTAGAAGCCGACGCGCGCCCCGGCGAAGTTGTCCCGTTTGGACAGCGAGTGGACCGCGATGACGCCATCGGTGCCGGTCGCCAGAACGGTCGCCCGCGGGCCCTGCCAGACGAATTCGGCATAGCACTCGTCGGAGAGCACCGGGACGCCTCGCTCGCGGCCCCAACGCGCAGCCGCGTCGAGGTCGAGAAGCTCGCCCGTCGGGTTGGCCGGCGAGTTAACCCACAGGCACAGCGCCCGCTCGGCATCGCCGTCGTCGATGTCGTCCACCGTGCGGTAGGGCACCGGGCGGCAGCCTGCGAGCACCGCACCCATCTCGTACGTCGGGTAGCTGATCGCCGGGTAGAGCACGGTGTCGCGGCCCGGCTCCCGCAGCCGCAGGTACTGCGGCACGGACGCGACGAACTCCTTGGTGCCGACGCACGCCGCGAGCTGCGTAGCGGGGTCGGCGTCGACGCCGAACCGGCGGGCGATCCAACGCGCCGCCGCCTCGCGGAACGCCGGGGAGCCGATCGACGACGGGTAGGCCCGTGCGTCGTCCACTGCGGACAGTGCCGCGATCACGTCTGCCGGCGCCGGGTCGCACGGCGTACCGATCGACAGGTTGATCGCGCCACCGGCGTGTCGCTCCGCGATCGCGATCACCTCACCGAGGCGCTCGTACGGGTAGGGCGGCGGGACGAAGCCGGTCGTCATTGGCATTCCTTGTCGAGTAGTTCGGCGAGATGGATGGCACGCCGCCCCGCGAGCTGGTCGAGCTGGGTACGGCAGGAGAACCCGTCGGCGAGCACGACTGCATCGTCTGAGACGGCCCGTACTGCGGGCAGCAGCGCGGTCTCGGCGACGGCCACCGACACGTCGTAGTGGCCGCGCTCGACGCCGAAATTGCCGGCCAGCCCGCAGCATCCTCCTACGGCACTGACGTTCGCTCCGGCGTCGGCGAGCAGTGCGGCGTCGGCGTCCCAGCCCAGAACGGCGTGGTGGTGGCAATGGGGCTGAGCGACACCATGCACGCCGTCGAGCCGGGGTGGCACCCAGCCGTCCGTGCCGCGCAGCAGCTCCGCGAGCGTTGTCGTCGCAGCCTGCACGCGGGCAGCTTCAGGGTCGCCGGGCAGCAGCTCGACGAGATCGGAACGCAGCACGGCTGTACAGGACGGCTCCAATCCCACGATCGGCACCCCGTCGTGCGCTGCAAGCGCATCGAGTGAGCGACGCAGCTGGCGGCGGGCACCGTCGAGCTGGCCGGTCGATATCCAGGTAAGCCCGCAGCACACCGGCTTGGCAGTGATGCGTATCGAGTAGCCGGCGCGCTCGAGCACTCGGACCGCTGCCTGCCCAACTGCAGGCGTGAAGTGATCGGTGAACGTGTCGACCCACAAGAGCACGGGCGTGCCGCGGGCCGGCGGTCGGCCCGCGAACCAAGCGCGGAACGTCTGCGACGCGAATTCCGGCAACGGCCGGCGCGGGTCCATGCCGCCGAGCCGCTTGGCGAGCCTCGCCAGCGTGCGCCGCCGCAGCGCCGCGTTGCTGACCCCCGGCGCGTGCGAGGCAAGCCGCGCCCACCGCGGCAGCCAGCCCAAGGCGTAGTGCGCGGCCGGTCGTGGGCGGCGCCGATACCGCTGATACAGCACCTCGGCCTTGTACGTGGCCATGTCGACCCCGGCCGGGCAGTCCGACGCACATCCCTTGCAGGACAGGCACAGGTCCAGCGACTCGGCGAGTTCGGGCGAATCCCATCCCTGGACGAGTGATCCGTTCGCGACCTCCTGGAGCACCCGGGCCCGGCCACGGGTGGAGTCCTTCTCGTCACGGGTCGCCAGGTAGGACGGGCACATCACGCCACCGGTGTCGGCACGGCACTTCCCGACGCCCACGCAGCGGTGTACAGCTGTGCTGAGATCGCCGCCGTCGCGCGGGTAGGCGAAGCCGAGCCGAGTGAGGGGCCGCGCTGCCGGTACTCGCAGATCAGCGTCGAGCGGCGCCGGGCGCACGATCACGCCGGGATTCAGCAAGTCGTCCGGGTCGAAGGCGTGCTTGATCGCGGCGAACATTTCGATCGCCTCGGGCGTGTACATGTATGGCAGCAGCTCACCGCGCGCCCGTCCGTCACCGTGCTCGCCGGTCATGGATCCGCCGTAGCCGCCGACCAGTTGCGCCGCGTCCACCACGAACTCGCGTAGCACCCGCGGCCGGGACGCGAGTGGAAAATCGATGCGGGCGTGTACGCAGCCGTCGCCGAAGTGGCCGTACGCCAACGCGTCCACTCCGTATTGGCGCATCAGCCCGGCGAATTCGCGCAGGTACGCACCGAGCTTCTCCGGCGGGACGGCCGCGTCTTCCCAGCCGGGCCAAGCGGGGAGACCTGCCGGCGTGCGGCCGGCTAGCCCCGCACCATCTTCGCGCATCCGCCAGGCGGTACGAGCCACCGCGCCGGTGACCACCATCGAGTCGAGGCAGCCGCCGTCGGCGATCAACGCGTGCGCGGCGGCCACTGCCTCGGCCGCGGTGTCGCCGGCCGTTTCGGCGAACAGCCACCCACCGCCGCGTGGCAGATCGGGCACGGCACCGCGGCGGGCCTGCACCACGTCCGCAAGACGGGCGTCGAGGCCTTCCAGCGCCACCGGCCGGTGCGGCAACACCCCAGGCGCCGCGTCCGCGGCTGATGCAAGGTCGGGGTAGCCCAGCACGGCGAGCGCCGTGAAACGCGGTGCTGCCACGAGACGCACCGTGGCCTGCGTGATCACACCGAGCGTCCCCTCGGTGCCCACCAGAAACTTCGCGATATCCGCGCCGTTCTCGGGCAGCAGGTGCTCCAGCGAGTAGCCGGACGCCTGCCGGGTGAAGCGACCGAACTCGGTGCGGATAAGCGCCAGCCTCGAGCGCACCAGCATGTCCACAGTGGACGGAATGCCCTCGATGCGGGCGCCGTCACCGCCCAGGACGTCCATCGCGACGACGTTGTCGGCCGTGCGGCCGTACGCCAGCGCACGGGAGCCGCACGCGTTGTTGCCCAGCGACCCGCCGACGGTGGCGCGTGCGTGCGTGGACGGGTCGGGGCCGAACCGCAGTCCGTGGGGCGTCGCCGCGGCCGTGATCGCGTCCAGCACCGCGCCGGGCTCGACCGTCGCCGTACTCGCCTCCGGGTCGACGGACAGCACCCGATTCAGGTGCCGCGAGAAATCCAGCACGAGCCCTTCGCCGACGGCGTTTCCTGCGATCGACGTCCCGGCGCCGCGCGCGGTGACCGGCACGCCGTACGCCCGGCATACGGCGAGCGCCGCGGCTACCTCGTCGGCGTGCCGCGGGAAGGCCACGGCAGTGGGCACGACGCGATAGTTGGATGCGTCCGACGAGTACTCGGCACGCCGCCGGGTCGAGACGTCGACCTCGGCGACGCCGGCCCGGCGCAGCGCGTCCGCGAGTTCCAGCACTGGCCCATTCTCGCGTGCGGCCGTCAGCGCACTCCCCGGGGACGGAACTGGACGCTGATGCGGGGGCCGACCGGCCGCGCTGTCTTGGGCACGCAGTGCTCCCACGTCCGCTGGCAGCTACCGCCCATCACGAGCAGATCGCCGTGGCCGACGTCGAAGCGCAGACTCGGCGCACCGCCGCCCCGCGGGCGCAGTCGCAGTGCGCGCGGCTCACCCAGCGAGATGATCGCGACCATCGTGTCCTGGGTGCTGCCGCGGCCGATGCGGTCGCCGTGCCAGGCCACACTGTCGGAACCGTCGCGGTAGAGGCACAAGCCGGCCGTGCGGAACGGCTCACCCAGCTCCGCCGCGTAGTGCTCGTCAAGCGCGCGCCTAGCGGTGCCGAGCGCCGGGTCGGGCAGCGACTCGTCCTCGTCGTAGAAGCAGACCAGGCGCGGAACGGCGACGACCCGTTCGTACATCGGGCGCCGCTCGGCCCGCCATGGCACCGCACGCTGCAACCGCTCGAACAGCGCGTCAGCGCCGTTGACCCAGCCGCGCCGCACGTCGACCCACGCGCCCTGCGTGAGCGCTGTGCGCTGTACTGCCGAGCCGAGGGGCCCGATGCGTGCGTCATCGACAAGGTCCAACAGGGACCCCTGGAACGCGCCGTTCATGCAGACGATCGTACACCTGTTCGATTCAGCCACGCCGGTGGCGACGTGCCGTCCACGGCGAGCGCGACGGCAGCCCGGGCGGTCAGCGGGCCCACCAGGTTGCCGGTGCCGTTGTATCCGCCGCACGCGACGACGCGAGGCGCCACCTCGACACACAGCGGCCGGCCGTCGGATGTGTAGCCCACCGACGCAGCCCAGCGGTGGGTGACACCGACCGCTCCCCCGGCCAAGCGGTGCGCGACCTGCTCGATCCACGCCTGGACGGGCGCCGTGGGCGTTGCGTCGAGTGTCCACTCGTCGTCGGCAAACCGGTCGCGGCCGCCACCGACAAACAACCGCCCGTCCGGCAGCTGTTGCGCATAGTCGTAACCCCAGCGGTAATACACGGGACACGGCAGCCTCGCCGGCACGGGTGCCGTTGCCAGCATTTGCAGCCTAGCTGTACGAACACGGTCGGCCAGCCCTGGGAAGACCAATTCGAGGCGGCCGTCGACGGCGACGATCACCGCGTCCGCGCTGATCACCCCGCGATCGGTCACGACTCGCTTGGCGTCCACTGTGGACACTCGAGTGTGCTCATACAACTGTGCTCGGCCGGCGAGAGCGCCGGCCATTGCCATGGCGCGCTGCACCGGGTTGATTGCGGCATCATCCGGCAGGAACAGCCCTTGACCCAGCTCGCCGGCGTATTCCTCGACCGCGAACCCGTGCTCCCGCAGCGCCGCCGCATGCTGCGCGCAGTCGGTCAGCTCGGCGTCGTCGGACGCCAGCCGCAGCGAGCCGACGCAGCGCACCAGTCCGTCGGGCACACGCGCGAGCTCACCAAGCGTCGCCCGGTACAGCTCGACTGCGGTGTCCTGCCCCCAGCGGGCGATCGCGTCGTGCAGGAACGGCGCGCCGCCGCCGAGCAGGAATCCACCGTTGCGACCTGCCGCCCCGGCCGCGATGCGCCCGGCATCGACACCAACCACCGTCAGGCCCCGGTCGGCCAGTTCCGCGACGGCGGCAAGCCCAGACGCGCCGAGGCCGACTACGCAGGCGTCGGCTGTCGTGTCCCCGTCGAGTGGCGGAAGGCCGGGCCGGTCGAGCTCGGCGTCCCAACCCACGGTCACGGTAACGCCAGCTGGCTCTTGCCGAGCACCACAATGCCGCTGTCGGTGACCTTGTAGCGGGCCTTGTCGATTTCCGGGTCGACGCCGATGTGTGCGCCGTCGGGCACCACGACGTTCTTGTCGAGAATGGTGCGCCGGATAACCGCGCCGCGGCCGATCTGCGCGTTGTCCATGATCACCGACGACTCGACGTACGCGCCAGCATGCAGCCGTACGTTCGGCGAAATCACGCTGTTGCGCACCGTGGCGCCTGCGACGATCGTGCCTGAGCTGACGATGGATTCCTGCGCGAGGCCGCCCTCGACGAATTTGGCCGGCGGCAGCTGCGGCGGGTGCGTGTAGATCGGCCACAGCTGGTTGTAGAGGTTGAAGATCGGATGCACCGCGACGAGATCCATGTGCGCGTCGTAGTACGCGTCAAGAGTCCCGACGTCCCGCCAATAGCCGCGGTCACGTTCCTCCGCGCCTGGCACGTCGTTGTCGGCGAAGTCGTACACGTAGGCCGTGCCCTGCTTGACCATCAACGGCATGACGCTGCCGCCCATGTCGTGCACCGAGTTGTCGTCCTCAGCGTCGGCCCGGAGCACCTCGAGCAGCGCGTCGGTGGTGAACACGTAGTTGCCCATCGAGGCGTAGCTCTCGTCCGGGCTGCCGGGCAGGCCGGGCGGATCGGCCGGCTTCTCGATGAAGTCGTTGACGCTGCCGTCTGCGCTGGCGTCGATGATGCCGAACGCGCTGGCCTCAGACCGCGGCACCCGGATCGCGGCGACGGTGACGCCCGCCCCGGATTCGACGTGCTGCGCCACCAGCTGCCGCGGATCCATCCGGTAGACGTGGTCGGCACCGAACACGACGATGTAGTCGGGCTTGTCGTCGTAGATCAGGTTGGCCGACTGCAGGATGGCGTCGGCGCTGCCGGTGTACCAGCGCGGGCCGAGCCGCTGCTGGGCCGGCACCGGCGTGATGTAGTTGCCCAGCACGTTCGACATCCGCCAGGTCTG
>JBPYES010000305.1:0-4075 GCA_051984825.1 Jatrophihabitantaceae bacterium | reverse complement strand
CACTATGTCCACGGCCGGGTCACCGGACCAACCGGCGGCTACATGTTGGCGATCGTGTGGGGCACAGCCATCGGCCTGGCGCTCGCGCATTGGTTCGCCTTTCGCGTGGCTGCGCCAGGCTTTCGCGGTGAGCGCCCGACCCATGTCGACGTTCAGATCGGAGTCGCGCAGGTGGCGGGCGCGGCACTCGTCGCCCTCGTATCGAGCCTGCCCGTGCTCCTGTTCTCCGACGTCACGGCTCAGGAGACCATCGGGGACGTCCCCGCGGTACTCGTGGGAGCAGTCGGCTACCTCGTGGCGCGACGCACTGGATCCGGGCACCTGGCATCGGCGTTCTATGGGCTGACAGCGCTCGCCTTGGGCGTGGTGGTTGCCCTCGTCAAGACCAAACTGTCCGCCCATTGAGACGCGCTACGCCGCGCAGATGCGCACACAATTGCCGCGAGTGGTGCGCGCTCCTGCCGAATTGCGTGCGTCCGGACGACGACCGAACTGCCGTCAAGGCCGGTCCCCGGGATCGATCATTGTTGCCATCGTCCAGAAGTCCGTCAGACCTTGCGCGAACGGTTCGTGCGCCCCGTCGATCATGGTCAGACGTGTGATCGCCTCGTTCTCGCGATGGAAGCAGAACGGGTCGCCGGTCCCGTTATCACCGAACGGAATCCATCGATCGAGGTACCCGTCAAACGTTGCCAGCCACGCCTTGGCCTCGACCATTCGCGCCAGGGGCCAGATCACCCACCACTGGCCGGAGAGGTCGAACACGCCATCGTTCGCACGGTAAAGCGAGACGAGCGGATCAGGTAGGAGCGTGCCCAACGCCGCCTCGACTTCGACGAACCTGGTTGCGGGAACGGGCGGTGCCGCTCTATATCGACGATTGCCGTCGGTCGACTCGCGCACGAGATGAGTTTGTCAGTTGTCGGCATCGTCGTACTGATCTGCCGCAGGTCGTGCGCGCTTACCGATGAGCGGGTGGCGCGAACCTTGAGCGCTAGTCACTCCCAGCCTCTGCCCGTCTGAACCCAAGAGTCCTGATGGGCTGGTGGAGGCCTCTGCCGCAACCATTTGACGATGTTCCGTGCGTCCGCCTGCGGCCCTGCCGCCGAGGACACCACACGAAGCGCTTGGTCGGAGTACGGAAATGCTTCTGCGCGCTCGCGGACCAGTTGCTCGTCGAGGTCGGTGGCCTGGCGCCGTTGCCGGAAGCGCCGCACCGCTTCGTCGGGAGTCACGAAGAACTCGATGACCCACAAAGGTGCTTGCGTGTCGGCCAACGCCCTCAGCAAACTGCAACGTTGCTCGCGGCGGGCATACGTGCATTCGAGCACGACACCGTCGCCGCGCTCAACGCGCATCCGAGTGAGGAGGTGCGCCGCGTCGTAGGCGAACATCCGGTCGTCACGGTTTCGATCCGACTCAGGGAACAGGAGATCGAAGAGGCTGTCGACCTCGAGGTGCATCCTGCGGGAACGTGACCAGTTGGACTGAGCAGCCAAGGCTCTGCCGGCGGTGGACTTCCCTGAGCACGGGGGCCCTGACAGCACAAGGACGCCGTTTCTCATCATGTCCCCTCGCGGTCCCGTGGATGACGACGGGCGGATTCTGCCAGAGGTGGACGGCCGAGACGCGCTGTCCACCCACCAGGACGCTCATGTCAGGTTGCGCTCGATCGTGCCTGCGGGTGCGTAGTAGATGATCTTGACAAGTGTGATCTTGCCACGCGACCGGCGAGCGGCTCCGCCATTGGAGGGCGCACCTGGCCGTGGTTGGCTGCGGGCTATGAAAGATGCCGGCTCTAGCGGCGAGGAGCGCAGCGACACCTTCACCTACGTGGGTCCGCCCGAGCATCCGCCCGGCTGGGTGGACGGCGCGCCGACCAGCGGGCGCGGTCAGTCCTGCGTGTTCTGCGGCGACTCAAAAGTGGCGTGGGTGCATCCGCTGACCAGCGGGCTCGTCTGGTACCAGGCGTATGGCAAGGGCCATACGCTGCCGACGTTCTGGACGCTGTGCGAGCGCTGCGAGGCCGTCTACCGGGCTGGCGATGACGGGGTTGCGGTCGAGTTGATGAAGGTCCACATGGAGGGCTTCTGGGAGACCGAGGAGGACGTCGAGGAGACCATCCGCAAACCGATCGCGGTGTTTCGGCGAGCCGACCGCGGCGGGCGCCGCGTCGTCGACTGAGCGCCACGCCATCTCCGCGTGCAACCGCGCCACCTCGCTCCTCGCCGACGAATTCTGCACCGGAGATCGGCCCGGAAGTGCCGCTGACAGCGACCTGTGCCCGGACGCGCGAAGCGCACGCAATTGCCGCTGGTCGTGCGCGATCTCGCGGGCCCCACTTTGCAGGATTCGCTTGACTCCTGCGAGCTAGCGCGGGCGGCTGGCCGGATGGAGACCCTGACGGTGGTGCCGGCCGACTCCGGCAGCAGTGAGCTGGTCGTTGATCGACTCGCCCGTGCGGTGGCTGCGTATCTGGCCCGATACGAGGGGCAGTCACGGGATCACAGTGCCTCGGATCTGCGCAGCTATCTCATCTGGTGCGCTCAGCGGCGGTTGGATCCACTGGCAGTGGGCCGGGTGCATGTGGAGTTGTGGATCCGGTGGATGCAGGAGATCCGTCGTTTGCAGCCGGCGACGGTGTCGCGGCGGGTGTCGGTGCTGGCCGGCTTCTACCGCACCTGCGTCATCGATGGCGTGCTGTCCGCGTCGCCGGCGGAGCACGTCCGGCGCCCGCATGTGCCGAGCGAATCACCCACCCTGGGGTTGACGCATCTGCAGTTCGCGGCGCTGCTCACCGCGGCCCGGCTGTCCTCCAACCGCAACGACTTCGCCCTGGTCGCGCTGCTGGGCATGCTGGGGCTGCGGATCTTCGAAGCGTGTGGGGCGAGCATCACCGACCTCGGCGAGGAGCACGGCCACCGAGTGCTGCGGGTGCGCGGCAAGGGCGACAAGACCGTCCTCGTGCCGCTGCCGCCGGCGGTGAGCCGCGCCATCGAGGCCGCCGTCGACGGCCGAGACACCGGGCCGATCCTGCGCAGCCGACGTGGCAGCCGAATGGACCGGCACTGCGCCACCCGCCGGTTGCGCCGCCTCGCCAGCATCGCCGGCGTGCAGCTGCCGCGGATGCACCCACACATGCTGCGGCACACCTTCGTCACCACCATGCTCGATGCCGGCGTGGACCTGCGCGATGTCCAGATCGCCGCCCGACACGCCGACCCCCGCACCACCATGCGCTATGACCGGGCCAGAAAGAACCTCGACCGACACCCCAACTACATCCTCGCCGCGTATATGGCCTCCGGCACATGAGCGCTGCGACCAGGCGGCATCGTCGCCCGCGTCTGAATCACGGCCGTTTGAGAGCTCCTCGTTCCCACCAATCGATCGCGGGTCGATCACGGACGTCCTGCGCGGTCATCTCGACATCGGACAGGTTGCAGAACTTCCAGAGTTCCTTGGCCGAACGCGAATATTGGAACAGGACCCGGTCGGCCGCAAACGGGTCGAGCTCGCCGGCACGGAACCGGTCGATTGCTCGACCCACATGCTCGACGAGCTCAGCCAAGCGGGCCTGGTGATACGCCCCCACGGCTTCGTGTGCAGCCTGTCGCTCCGACTTCGTGGACACAGATCGAGGCTAGTGCCACGGGCTACCCGTGGCAGGATCGCGCACGACCAGCGGCTACTTGCGTGAATGTCGGCGGATGATCCGCCGCATCGACAGCACGCATAACAACGACCGCGGACTTGATCAACAGCAACCAGGGTGGGCCGGCCGGCGGTACCGACCTCGCGATTGTTCCGACCTGACTCCTGGATCGCCTGCCAGCTGCGCATCCGCAGCGAGCAAGCCGGACGCGCGGTTGTTTCCGACCGCCGGAACCCGAAAGTCACGTCCGCTTGGTCTTCAGTAACGAGCCCGTGAAGCGGCAGGCTGCTCGCCGGGCGGATGCGGGCGGCGCTGGCGCAAGCCGGCCACTCCATCTGAGCCTTGGCTACAGTCAAGCGCACGATGGAGTGGCAGGTGCCGGTGCTCGCGGACGTGCTCGAGGCACGCCGTCGCATCTCG